>NZ_CAXIAK010000010.1:0-72048 GCF_964021665.1 uncultured Acidovorax sp. | reverse complement strand
TGCCGGTGCCGGTCTCGCCGTGGATCAGCACGTCCACCGAGCTGGCGGCCAGCCCCGAGAGCACTTCGCGCAGTTGCCGCATGTTCGGCGCGCGGCCCATCACCAGCCGCTCAATGGCGTCACGCTGCGCGAGCTGGCTGCGCAAATCACGCACTTCCAGCACCAGGCGGCGCTTGTCCAGTGCACGGCGCACAGCGCTCACCAGCTGCTCTGGCGTAAAGGGCTTCTGGATGAAGTCGTGCGCCCCATCTTTCATGGCTTGCACGGCCATGGAAATATCGCCATGGCCCGTGATCAGCACCACCGGCAGCTCGGGATCGGTGCGCATGATTTCTTGGAGAAAAGCCATACCATCCATTTGCGGCAAGCGAATGTCGCTGACCACCACACCCTGAAAATCACGCCCCAGCCGCGCACGCGCCTTCTCTGCGCTGGGGGCGCTTTCAGTGGCAATGCCTTCGAGCTGCAAGGCCTGCTCGCAACCCAGAACAATGTCGGGATCGTCTTCGACGATCAGCACCTTGAGGTCATCAGTCATGATGGTTGTGGGTGGCCCGGCTGTGCCGCAGGCAGGGTGAGATGGAACACGGCGCCACCACCGGGGTGGTTGGCACCGCCGAGCGTGCCGCCCGATTCGCGCACGATATCGGCCGACAAGGCCAGGCCTAGGCCCAGGCCATCGCCCGAGCCCTTGGTGGTGAAAAACGGCTCGAACAAATGGGCAATCGCCTCTTCAGACAGCCCTGGCCCATGGTCCCGCACCTGCACATGCACCTGGCCATGGAGCAGCTCACACCATACATGCACGCATGGCGTGGGCGCACCCGCCATGGCATCGAGCGCGTTGTTGATCAGATTGACCAGCACCTGCTCCAGGCGGTTGCCATCGCACCAGGCCACCGGCTCAGTTTCTGCCACCTGCACATCCACCTTTGCACCGGCTTGCTGAATGCGTGACTCCAGCACCGCCAAAGCATTGCCAAGGGCTGCGCGCACCGGCACGGCACCCGGCTCGCCGGAAGACTTGCGCGCAAACGCACGCAATTCGCCCGTGATGAGGCCCATGCGGTCAGCCAGCTGGGCAATGCGTTCGAGGTTGATCTGCACGGTGGCCAGGTCGCCCCGCTCCAGAAACCGCAGGCTGTTGCCCGACAAAGTACGCAGCGCCGTCAGGGGCTGGTTCAGTTCATGGGCCACGCCGGTGGAGAGCTGCCCAATCACCGCCAGCTTGCCCGCCTGCACCAGCTCGTTCTGCGCGGCCCTGAGGGTGGCTTCTGCACGGATGCGCTCTTGCACTTCCTGCTGCAGGCGTTCGTTGGTTTGTTGCAAGTCGGACGTGCGCTGCTGCACCTTGCGCTCCAGCTCATCGTGCGCGGCCTGCAGCGCCTCGCGTGCGGCCAGCCGGTCACGCACGCGATCGCGCTGGTGGCGGCGCCGCTGGTTGAGCATGAAACCAAGCAGCGCCAAGAAGGCCGCGCCCGTGCTGGCAATCAGGGCGTAACTCTGTGCCGCCTCGTCGGCCCGCGCCATGTGCGAGAACACGGTGATCGTCCACGGTGTGCCCGGCAAGGCACGCGCCTGGGTCAGAAACCGGCCAGTGACCGGGTACACCGATGCCATCTCGGTGCCCTCACGCGCCACGCGCACCACGCGCGCGCCCTGGTCCAGATCGCTCAGCACCTTGATGCCCAGGGGCGAGAGGGCACGGCGGTTGTACTGCAGGGTTTGGTCAAACGCCTTGCGCGTGTTCTCATCCAGCGGGCGCAGGGCCGTGAATTTCCAGTCGGGCACCGAGCCCAGAATCACCACGCCGTTCTCGTCGGTCACGATGACCGGGGCCTCAACGGTGGACCACGACTGCTCCAGCTGGTCCAGGCTGACCTTGGTGACCGCCACACCCACGGTGCGGTTGCCGTCGAGCAGCGCAGATGCCAGGTAGTAGCCAGGCTCTCCGCGCGTGGTGCCGATGCCAAACAGGCGCCCGGTGCCACTGCTGAGTGCATCGCGAAAGTAGGGACGGAACTGCAGGTCCTCGCCCATGAAGCTGTCAGGCCGCCGCCAGTTGCTGGTGGCCACCACCCGGCCATCCAGGTTGATGACGTAGATGGACAGCGTGCCTGCGCGCTCATTCAACTGTTCGAGATAGGCGCTGACTTCCTCGGCCTGCGCGGCGGAGGCATCGGGCGCAAGCAGGGCCAGCACCTCTTTTTCCAGGTCCAGCGTGCCAGGAAGAAAGGCGTATTTGCTGATCTCACGCTGCAAGCTGGCGGTGTACAGCTCCAGCCGGTGCAGCCCCGTGGCCTGGATCTGCGCCTGCCCCACACGCAATGCCACCACATAGGCCAGCCAGCCGCTGAGCAGCACCCCGCCCAGCAGCAACAAAACCATCAAGTGACGCAGGGATCGGCGCAAAGGCATGTCAGAAGTCAGGTGGGCGATGGTAGCAGTGCGATGAAAGACGGCCACCCGTCACGCAGTGCCTCTGGAATGGGCCGCAGGGTGACGGCGGGATGAAAAAAGGCTGGCCAACGCCAGCCTTGGTGTGCAGTGATGAACGCACTGCGCACAGTGAAGCTCAGGCCGTGGCCCGCGCTGCCTCGTCATCCCCTGGGGCGGGAATCATCTCCTCACGCTCGGCCAAGGCGTCTGGCACGCGGTCGATGGCGCCCTCCCACTTGGCCACCACGGCGGTGGCAATGGCATTGCCCATCACGTTGGTCAGGGTACGGCCCATGTCAAGGAAGTGGTCAATACCCAAGATCAGCAGCACACCGGCCTCTGGCAGGTTGAACATGGGCAACACGGCCGCCACCACAACGAGCGACGCGCGCGGCACACCCGCAATCCCTTTGCTGGACACCATCAGTACCAGCAGCATGGTGATCTGCGCCGACAGCGGCATATCAATGCCATAGGCCTGGGCGATGAAAATTGCCGCGAAGGTGGTGTAGATCATCGAGCCGTCGAGGTTGAACGAATACCCCAGGGGCAACACAAAGCCCGTCACTTTGGGCCGAACACCAAACTTCTCCAGCTGTTCCATCAGCTTGGGATACACAGACTCGCTGCTGGCCGTGGAAAAGCCAATCAGCATGGGCGTGCGAATGAGCTTGAGCAGGCGAAACACATCGCGGCCCAGCACCACATAACCCGCAAACACCAGCACCAGCCACAGCGCCGCCAGCGCCAGGTAGAAGCTGAGCATGAACTTACCAAAAACACCCAGCATCCCCAGGCCTTGCGTGGTGATGGCACCGGCCACTGCGCCGAACACGCCCACAGGTGCAAAGCGCATCACGTAGTCGGTGACCTTGAGCATCACATGGACCACCTCGTCCAGCGTGGCGACCAGCGTGCGCGCAGCCTGGTTGTGCAAGTGCCCCAGTGCCATGCCGAAGAACAGCGAGAACACCAGGATCTGCAAGATGGCGTTGTTGGCCATCGACTCCACGATGCTCTTCGGAAACACCTGGGTAATGAAATCGCGCAGGTTCAGCGCTCCGGTCTTGAGCTGCGTGGCGGTGCCCGCCTCTGGCAGCGGAATCGACATGGAACTGCCGGGCTGGGTGAGGTTGGCAATCAGCAGGCCCAGCGTCAGCGAGATCAGCGAAGCGCCCATGAACCAAGCCAGCGCCCGCGCGCCGATACGCCCCACGGTGCGCGAATCGCCCATGGTAGACATGCCTGCAGCCAGGGTCGCAAACACCAGGGGCGCGATGATCATTTTGATCATGCGCAGAAAAATATCCGTCAGCAGGCCAAAGTAACCCGCGATTTCCTTGGCGGCTTCGGGTGTCGGCGCCCAAGCGTGGCAGGCATAGCCGACCAGTACCCCCAGAACCATGGCCAGGATGACCATGGTGGTCAAGCGATTGAGTTTCATGCGATGTGTGATGGATGAGTAAAGAAAACCCAGGTCTCTGCGCCCCATGAGACACCGTGCACAGACCAGGGTCACCGGGTAGCGCTCAGCAACGCTCCACACGATTGGCGCTGCACCGGGGCTCCGGGCTGCAGGTGCAATGGCACTGCACTAGCGGGACTTGCGCCCAGGTCCAGATCAGCGCGTTGACCACCGTGAGTTGTTGCATGGCTCGTCTCCAAAGAACGTTGGGCCGGCTATTGCGCGGCTTGCCGCTGTCATTGCACGCAACGTGCCAAGCCTGCGCGCTGATGCACTGCGCTCTAAGTCATTGATTTACCGAGCGTCATCAGTGCCCATCCCACGCACTGCGTTCGGTATTTCGAACATCTGCCTCGGCCCTGTCCGGAAACCAGAACACTGCATGGCCACACGCACAGCTCGCCCCCGTCTGCCTACGCCCCAGGCCCGTGGCACATCGCCAAAGAAAAAGCCGGCCACAAGGGCCGGCTTTTCAGCAACGGGGAGCGCCCCAGAGGGGCGCCAGGGCTTTCGCCCTTCCATCAATCGGTCGTTGCCTCCTCAGGCTCCGCAGGCTCTGATTTGGCTGAGCGCTCTTTCTTGGGCAGCGGCTGAATGTCCAAGCGCACCTCAGAAGTCTCCACACCTTTGTCATCGGTCTTGACGTCAATGTCCACCGTCAGGCGGCCACCTTCCGTCAAGCGACCAAACAGCAGCTCGTCAGCCAGGGCACGGCGAATGGTGTCCTGGATGAGGCGCTGCATGGGACGTGCACCCATGAGCGGATCGAAGCCCTTCTTGGCCAAGTGCTTGCGCAAGGCGTCGGTGAAGGTGACTTCCACCTTTTTCTCGGCCAGCTGGGTTTCCAGCTGCAGCAGGAACTTGTCAACCACACGCAGAATGATCTGCTCGTCCAGCGCCTTGAAGTTGACGATGGCATCCAGCCGGTTGCGGAACTCGGGCGTGAACAGGCGCTTGATGTCACCCATTTCGTCACCCGCCTGGCGCGGATTGGTGAAGCCGATGGTGGCCTTGTTCATCGTCTCTGCGCCCGCGTTGGTCGTCATGATGATGAGCACGTTGCGGAAGTCGGCTTTGCGGCCGTTGTTGTCCGTCAATGTGCCATGGTCCATGACCTGCAGGAGCACGTTGAAGATGTCCGGGTGGGCCTTCTCGATTTCGTCCAGCAGCAGCACGGCGTGCGGCTTCTTGGTGATGGCCTCGGTCAGCAAACCACCCTGGTCGAAGCCAACGTAGCCGGGAGGCGCACCAATCAGGCGGCTCACGGCATGGCGCTCCATGTACTCGGACATGTCGAAGCGGATCAGCTCGATGCCCATGATGTAGGCTAGTTGCTTGGCCGCTTCGGTCTTGCCGACGCCGGTGGGGCCGCTGAACAGGAAGGAACCGATCGGCTTATCCCCCTTGCCCAGGCCGGAGCGTGCCATCTTGACCGCGGAGGCCAGCACTTCCAGAGCCTTGTCCTGACCAAACACCACGCTCTTGAGATCGCGTTCCAGCGTCTGCAGCTTGCCGCGGTCGTCATTGGACACATTGGCGGGCGGAATGCGAGCGATCTTCGCGACGATCTCTTCGATCTCGGCCTTGCCAATGGTCTTCTTGCGCTTGCTGGGCACGAGAATGCGCTGCGCTGCGCCTGCCTCATCGATCACGTCGATGGCCTTGTCGGGCAAATGACGGTCGTTGATGTACTTGGCGCTCAGCTCCGCCGCTGCTTGCAGGGCGGCTGCAGCGTACTTCACGCTGTGGTGCTCCTCGAAGCGGCTCTTGAGCCCTTTGAGGATGTCCACCGTCTCTGCCACGGTCGGTTCCACCACATCCACCTTCTGGAAGCGGCGGGACAGGGCCGCGTCCTTTTCGAAGATGCCGCGGTATTCCGTGAAAGTGGTCGCGCCGATGCACTTCAGCTGGCCGCTGGACAGCGCCGGCTTGAGCAGGTTGGACGCGTCCAACGTGCCACCCGATGCGGCACCCGCACCGATGAGCGTGTGGATCTCGTCGATGAAAAGGATGGCGTTTGGCTTGTCCTTCAAGGACTTGAGGACACCCTTGAGGCGCTGCTCGAAATCACCGCGGTACTTGGTGCCCGCCAGCAGTGCGCCCATGTCGAGCGAGTACACCGTGGCCTCGGCCAGGATCTCGGGTACATCGTTTTGCGTGATGCGCCATGCCAGGCCCTCGGCAATCGCGGTCTTACCGACGCCAGCCTCACCCACCAGCAGCGGGTTGTTTTTGCGGCGGCGGCACAGGATCTGGATCGTGCGCTCCACTTCGTAGTGGCGTCCGATCAGAGGGTCGATCTTGCCGTCCTTGGCAGCCTGGTTCAGGTTTTGGGTGTACTGCTCCAGAGGCGACGCCTTCTCGTTGCGCTCACCGCCGCCTTCTTCGCTTTCTGCGGGGCTGTCAGTCTTGGCGGGCTCTGGCGGCTCACCCTTCTTGATGCCGTGGGCGATGAAATTCACCACATCAAGGCGGGTAACGCCCTGCTGGTGCAGGTAGTACACCGCGTGCGAGTCTTTCTCGCCAAAGATGGCGACGAGCACGTTGGCCCCAGTGACTTCCTTCTTGCCATTGCCCGTGGACTGCACGTGCATGATGGCGCGCTGGATGACGCGCTGGAAGCCCAGCGTGGGCTGGGTGTCCACCTCATCGGTGCCAGCCACCTGAGGGGTGTTGTCTTTGATGAAATTGGCCAGCGAGGACCGCAGGTCGTCGATGTTGGCCGAACACGCGCGCAGCACTTCGGCTGCGCTGGGGTTATCAAGCAGTGCAAGCAACAGATGCTCCACGGTGATGAACTCGTGGCGCTGCTGGCGGGCCTCAACAAAGGCCATGTGCAAGCTGACTTCCAGTTCCTGGGCAATCATGTGAACTCCTTTGTGCTTGCGTGGAAGGGATGACTGTAGATCGGGATCAAAGACCTGTTATTCAACAGGTTCACTGACACATTGGAGGGGGTGCCCCGCCTTCGCGGCGGCATCGAGCACCTGTTCCACCTTGGTGGCAGCAATGTCGCGGGAGTAAACCCCGCACACGCCTTTGCCATCCAGATGGATCTTCAACATGATTTGGGTGGCCTGCTCGCGGTCTTTGCTGAAAAACTCCTGCAGAACCACGATGACAAACTCCATGGGGGTGTAATCATCGTTGAGCATCACCACCTGATACATCTGCGGAGGCTTGGTTTTCTGGGTACGTCGTTCAAGCACGACTGAACCGCCGTCATCCCGCGCAGGCCGGGAGACGGGCAGCGCGGTGGGGGGAGAAGGTGGTTTTGTTGCCATGAAATTCATTCTAGCGACCCGCGAGACCGATGGCCGCATGAGAAAACTGGTGACTGCAGTCTATTTTTCAAGTGACTGCAGCCCCGCGTACCCATGAGGTGATGTGCAGCGCCCTGTTTCAGCGCCGCTCACTCGTAAACCACGGTTGCGGAGCCGCTTCCAGCCTGCGCGCTCCATGCCGCCAGCGCAGCGTCCGTCGGGAAAAACCGGCTTCCTTCACCCAGCTGCAGCTCTGCCACGGCGCCGCCCTGGTCGGACTGGCAGCGCACGCCCATGCGCACGCGCAGGCCGTGCAGGATTTCACCCTCCTCGGTTTCTTCACGGCGTGGCGGAAACTCCGACACCAGACGCTTCACATCGGGCTGCATATCCCCCATGGCAATGTGCAGATACTTGCCGAAGCGGCAACGCGCACCGGCCAAGTCCCACACCTGTTGCACCTTGACCCGCAAGCCACCGCTGAAATGATCCATCTGCAGGCGCCCCACCACCACCACAAACTCATCTTCCTTGAGTTGATTTCGGTACGTGTTGAGCAGCGCTTCATCCGCTGAGGCTTCGATCATTCCCGACTTGTCGTCAATCTTGAACAAGCCCAGCTTGCCCCGCTGACCGTTGATCACCCGGAAATCACTCACGATACCTGCCAGCACCTGCGGTTCGCGGCTGTCGATCAACTCGTCGATCTGCGTGCGGACAAACTTGCGCACTTCAGACGCCACCTCATCAAACAGGTGGCCTGACAGGTAAAAACCAATGGCGGTTTTCTCCTGGGTCAGGCGCTCCTTGATGCCCCACGGAATCGCATCTACCAGGTCGGGCTCTTGTGTGCTGGAGCCATGGGCGTCGTCGCCCATCATGTCAAACAACCCGCCCTGGTTCACATTTGCCAAAGTGGCTGCGGCAAAGTCAAAGGCCCGGTCGATGGATGCCACGAGCGCAGCGCGGTTCATGTTCATGGAGTCAAACGCCCCGGCTTTGATCAAGGCCTCCAGCGTGCGCTTGTTCAGCCGCGCCTTGTCCACGCGAACACAGAAGTCGAACAAGCTCTTGAAGGGGCCTTTGGTGGAACCCTGAGGCCCTTCACCGCGGCCTTCGCGCGCAGCCACCATCGCCTCTATCGCCTGCTGACCGGTGCCTTTGATCGCACCCAAACCATAGCGTATGACCTTGTCGGTCACCGGCTCGAAACGGTAGGTGCCACGGTTGACGTCAGGCGGCTCAAAACTCAGCCCGAAGTTTTTGACGGCATCTTCATAGAGCACCTTGAGCTTGTCGGTGTCGTCCATTTCCACCGTCATGTTGGCGCAGAAAAACTCCGCCGTGTAATGGACCTTGAGCCAGCCGGTGTGGTACGCCAGCAAGGAATAGGCAGCCGCGTGCGACTTGTTGAAGCCGTAGCCCGCAAACTTCTCCATCAAGTCGAAGACCTCGTCCGCCTTGTCTTGATCGATCCCCTTTTCAGCAGCTCCCTTGCGGAAGATGGCCCGATGCTCGGCCATTTCTTCGGCCTTTTTCTTGCCCATGGCACGGCGCAGCATGTCGGCGCCGCCAAGGCTGTAGCCCCCCAGAACCTGGGCGGTCTGCATCACCTGCTCCTGGTACACCATGATCCCGTAGGTTTCGGCCAGCACGGGTTCCACCAGCGGATGCGGGTATTCCACCGGCTCTTTTCCGTGTTTGCGGTTCACAAAGGTGGGGATCAGATCCATAGGCCCTGGACGGTACAGCGCGTTCAGCGCGATCAGATCCTCAAGACGGCTCGGACGCGCCTCTTTCAGCATGCCCTGCATGCCTCGGCTTTCAAACTGGAACACGGCCTCCGTTTTGCCGTCGGAGAACAGCCGGTAAGTGGGGCCATCGTCCAGCGGTATGTTCTCGTAGGCAAAGTTTTCCTGGCCCTTGTGGCGCTTGATGATGAATTCGCGGGCAATCTCCAGGATGGTGAGCGTAGCCAGCCCCAAGAAGTCAAACTTCACAAGGCCAATGGCTTCCACATCGTCCTTGTCGTACTGGCTCACAGCCGATTCACTGCCGGGCTGCTGGTACAGCGGGCAGAAGTCTGTGAGCTTGCCCGGAGCGATGAGCACCCCACCGGCGTGCATGCCGATGTTTCGCGTCATGCCTTCGAGCTTTTGTGCCATCTCGATCACGGTCTTGACGTCTTCTTCCTTGCGCACACGCTCGTACAGCATGGGCTCCAATTCAAGCGCGTAGTTGTTCTTGTCGCCTTCTTTCTTCACGTCCGGCGGATAAGCCAGCGTGTACGACATGCCCGGTTTTCCGGGAACCAGCTTAGAGATGCCGTCGCAGAAGGTGTAGCTCATGTCCATGACACGGCCCACGTCACGAATCGCCGCCTTGGCAGCCATGGTGCCAAAAGTGGCGATCTGGCTGACGGCGTTTTTGCCGTACTTTTCTTTTACATAGTCAATCACCCGGTCGCGATTGGACTGACAGAAGTCGATATCGAAGTCGGGCATCGAAACCCGCTCGGGGTTCAAGAAACGCTCAAACAGCAGGTTGTATTCCAGCGGGTCCAAATCCGTGATCTTGAGGGCGTACGCCACCAACGAGCCCGCGCCCGACCCCCGACCCGGGCCTACGGGGCAGCCATTGTTCTTGGCCCACTGAATGAAGTCACCCACGATGAGAAAGTACCCGGGGAACCCCATCTTGAGGATGGTGCCCAACTCAAACTCCAGGCGCTCTACGTAACGCGGCCGCTCTTTGTCGCGCCGTGCCTCGTCCGGGTACAAGTGCTTGAGGCGCTCTTCCAGACCTTCAAACGAGGCAAAGCGGAAATACTCCTCCGCCGGCATGCCGTTGGGCGTAGGAAAAGCCGGCAACTGCGGTTTGCCCAGCACCAAGGTCAAACTGCAGCGCTTGGCAATTTCTACGGTGTTAGCTAACGCTGAGGGCACGTCTGCAAACAACTCTTGCATCTGCTGTGCCGACTTGAAGTACTGCTCTCGGGTGAAACGCCGCACGCGACGCGGGTTGGCCAGGATTTCCCCTCCGGCAATGCACACCCGCGCTTCGTGTGCCTCGTAGTCATCAGCCGTCAGAAACTGGATGGGATGGGTCGCCACCACCGGCAACTGGAGCCTAGCCGCCAGTTGCACGGCAGCCGCCACATGGCTCTCGTCGTCAGCCCGCCCAGCACGCTGAAGCTCCATGTAGAAGCGATGGGGAAAGATACCCGCGAGTTTCAGCGCCAAGCTGGCAGCTCCTGTTTCATCCCCTTTGAGCAGCGCTTGCCCCACAGGCCCCGCCTGCGCCCCCGAAAGCGCTACCAAGCCTTCGGACAGTTCTTGCAGCCATGCCCAAGTACACACCGCCAGGTTTTTGACGACGTTTTTCGTCCATGCCCTGGCGAGCAGTTCTGAAAGATTCAGATAACCCTGCTTGTTCTGCACCAGCACCAGCATCCGGGATGGGTCGCCACCTCCCTCGGTTTCAAGGTAAATCTCGGCGCCCAGCAATGGCTTGACACCCTTGCCACGCCCTTCCTTGTAAAACTTGATGGCTCCGAACAGGTTGTTGAGATCAGTGATGGCGAGGGCGGGTTGCCCGTCTGCCGCAGCGGCTTTGACCACTTCATCGATACGAGTGGTGCCGTCAACGACGGAGAATTCTGTGTGCAGGCGCAAGTGAACGTACATGTCGCCATTGTAGAAAGCGCCCATGCTGCAAATCCCCACCCGCGCCCAATGTCGGGCGCAAACAGGGCCATTACAATGCCGACTCGGTCCATTGCCTTGGCGGGCCGAACGCTCTTGCCAGAGCGATTCGAACTGCCGCGGAAGATGCGTTCCTCTAATTGCCTGAAAGCTGCTTGCGATGCGTTTTGCTCCCCTGCCTGTTTGCTCCGTTGTGCTTGTATCTCTCGCACTTGCCGGGTGTTCCAGCACGCCAGAAGACAAAACTGCGGGCTGGAGCCCGAACCGCATTCACTCTGAAGCCAAGGACGAGATGAACAGCGGTGCCTACGACAAGGCCGTCCCGCTGCTGGAAAAGCTCGAAGGCCGTGCGGCGGGCACCCCGCTGGCGCAACAGGCGCAGCTCGATAAGGCCTACGCACAGTACAAAGGCGGCGAAAAAGCCCAGGCCATTGCCACGCTCGATCGCTTCATGAAGTTGCACCCCGCCAGCCCCGCGCTGGACTACGCGCTGTACCTGAAGGGCCTGGTCAACTTCAATGACAACCTCGGGCTGTTCTCCTGGATTTCGCGCCAAGATCTGTCGGAGCGCGACCAAAAAGCGGCCAAGGACTCGTTCGAGTCCTTCAACGAGCTGGTCACCCGTTTTCCTGAGTCGCGTTATGCCCAAGATTCGCGCCAGCGCATGACGTACATCGTCAATTCGCTGGCCCAATATGAGGTGCATGTGGCGCGCTACTACTACGAGCGCGGCGCTTACGTAGCAGCCATCAGTCGCGCGCAGGTGGCGCTGGCTGACTACAAGGATGTGCCAGCGCTGGAAGAAGCGCTGTTCATCCTGATCCGCTCATACGACGCACTGGGTATGACGCAACTGCGCGACGACGCTCGCCGCGTGATGAGCGCCTCTTATCCTCAAAGCACCTACTTGCGCGACGGCAAGTTCAGAGAAAAGTCTGATCCGTGGTGGAAGTTCTGGTGACAGACGCCAGGTCTTCCAGAGCAGCCTGAAAGTCCTCAGCACCTGACAGCCGCCGCATGGGCGGCAGCGCGGCAATCAGTCGTTTGCCGTAACCCATGCGCACCAGGCGTGAATCGCAAACGACCAGAACGCCTCGGTCGCTTTCGTGGCGAATCAGGCGTCCGGCCCCTTGTTTGAGCGCCACGGCAGCTTCTGCAAGCGCGTATTCTTTGAACGCACTACCGCCAGACTGCTCGATCTGCAAGGTACGGGCCTCCACCAGAGGGTCACCCGGCGGGGGGAAGGGCAGCTTGTCAATTACCACCAATTGCAGCGCGTCCCCCGGCACATCAACCCCCTCCCAAAAACTGGCAGACGCCACGAGAATGCAGCCGCCCTGTGGCCCTGCCCCTGCGCGGAACCGCTCCATCAGACGAAGTTTGGGCCACTCCCCTTGCGCCAGCACCTCCAGGGATGAACCCAGTTGCGCCAACTGCTGCCGCAGCACCTGGGCAATCACTGCAATAGCGCGCAGCGTTGTCGTAAGGACCAGGGTTCGACCACCCAGCGACATGGCAGCATTCGCGACCAGCGCAGCCACAGCGCTACCGTGCCGTGGATCGGAGGGTGACGGGAAATCCTCAGGCACATACATAGCGGCATGCGCGGCGTAGTCAAATGGGCTGGGCACCCGCAAGATGCGCGCACCTTCCAATCCGCAGCGTTTCACAAACCATGAAAGCTCTGCATCATGGCCCAGCGTGGCAGAGGTGAAGATCCATGCCCGCCCCAGGCCCTCACTGGTGGCAGGCCAGCCATCGTCATCCACACTTTCTTGCGGCTGGGGTAAAAAACGGGTGCGCATGGCATCGGCAATATCCAATGGAGACTCTATGAGTCGTAGCCCGCTGCCCACATCAAGCCACCGCACACTGCCCTGCGGGCAAGGCTGACCAAAGCGCTCCAGGCGCGCCAACAGGGACGCACCTCGCTCTGCCAGGCGGGTGATGTCCGGGGCGATGTCGTGGTAGGCGTCCAGCGCCTGTACCAGTAGGCTGCATGCCTGGAGCACCGCAGCCATGGCAGCTTCCCAGTCAGGTGCAAAAACGCCGTCGGGCGCGCCGCGTGTCCAGCCACGCTTTCCTGAGGATGTAAGACCATCGCCCGCTGCATGGCGCCACCGCAAGACCGCGCCTTCCAGGCCAGCTGCCAGTTGCGGCCAATCTGCATAGCCACGGGCATGCGCCAGACCTGCAGAGAGCGCATCGCGGGCAAATTCAACGAACTGCCCGGTCGACAGTTGAATCCCCAAAAACTGCAGGCCTGCATCGCTGAGCTGGTGCGCCTCGTCAAACACCACCACGCGCACCGATGGCAACAGCTCTGCCACCCCCGACTCGCGCACAGCCATGTCGGCAAAAAACAGGTGGTGGTTGACCACCACCAGATCGGCGGCCATGGCTTGCCGGCGGGCCTGGTTCACGTGGCAGTCTTTGGCATTGGGGCAATGGCTGCCCAGGCAGTTTTCGCGCGTTGAAGTGACCCAGGGAATGACGGGCGACCGGTCGTCCAGGCCCGTGAGCTCCGACAAGTCGCCGCTGCGGGTGCTGCGTGACCACTCTTCAATCTTTGCCAGCACACGGATCTGCTGCGGCGCCCCTTCCCCCACTGCATGGCGGGCCATGCCAAGGCGGTGCAAGCACAGGTAGCTGCTGCGCCCTTTGAGCAACGCTACACGCACGGGAACCTCCAGCGCCTGCACAAGGCGGGGAATATCGCGTGAAAACAACTGGTCCTGCAACGCCTTGGTGGCGGTAGACAACAGCACGCGCTCACCGCTGAGCAAGGCGGGCACCAGGTACGCATAGGTTTTACCCACACCGGTGCCCGCCTCGGCCACCAACACCTCCCCTGCTCCCATCGCATGGGCCACCGCCTGGGCCATGGCCAGCTGACCTTCGCGCGGCTGGTAATGCGGGTCAGCTCGCGCCAACACGCCGTCCACCGAAAACACCGACTCCACCATGGCGCAAAGCTCCACAGCTGAGGTCCGGGAATCGGTCATCGTCATGCGTATCTCAAGCAGATGTTCTAGTGCACCAGGTGCGCTGGGGAAGCGGGGCCAACCAATGAATTTGTGAGGAGATGTTGGAGCAGACGGAGCCTGCCGTACTTTTCACCAAAGTCCGGTGAACATCAAAATGGCGAAAATGCCACAGGCGCGCCGATAATAAGCGGCGCAGCACCCCAAAACGACCGGCAGCGCTCCCGCACGCACCACAATCTTCAGAATGACCAAAGCGTTCCGTCTTATCGCCTCCACCGGTATCCACAAAGGAGACCGGGAGTACCAGCAGGATCAGGTGTCCTTGATTTCTCACAGCCGTCACAACGGCTGCGTGCTGGGGGTTGTGGCTGACGGCATGGGCGGGCGCAGTGGTGGCCGCAAGGCATCCGACCAGGTCATGATGACGGCCCGCCAGCTTTTTGAGCGCTACTCGCCTGAAACCGACGACCCTGCCGCCATGCTCAAAGCCATGGTGGAAGAAGCGCACATCGTCATTCGGCTGACCGCTATATCGGCAGAACAGGAACCGCACAGCACCATTGCGGCATTCCTCATCAACCCGCGGGGCGACTGCCACTGGGTGCACGCCGGGGATTCGCGCATCTACCATTTCCAGGGTGGTCGGATCATCCACCGCACCAGTGACCACTCCTACGTTCAGGCGCTGGTAGATCGCGGAGAGCTGACAGAGGCTGAGGCCAACAACCATCCGCATTCGAACATTCTGGTGGGATGCCTGGGTACAGAAAGCGACCCACCGGCCACGACCCACATGATTTCGCAATTGCGGCCAGGGGATGTCCTGCTGGCCTGCAGTGATGGTGTGTGGCACTACTTCTCGCCCACCGAGCTGGCCTCCGTGGTCGATTCGCTCTCCCCGCGCGAAGCGACGGAATTTCTGATCGAGAAAGCACGCTCACGAGCCCGAGGCGGCGGCGACAACCTGTCGCTGGTCATCGTCAAGATCGAAGCATTGGTCGAAGAGAAAAAGATACCGCGCCTGGCTTCCACCGCGCCTTGAAAGAAATGGGTGCCAGTGGCCCCCATCCACCCAAACCAGTACATGGCAATGGCCGTGATGCAGGCGGTATGCGTTCTGCCCTGCTTCTAGCCAAGAGTGCTCCAGCTGATGTAAAGCGGCTACCTGGCGTGCTGAGCAGGCCTACAAGACGGTAAGCCGATCACTCTCCCGGCTCAACGCATCTCAAGGAGGCGTAGGCAGGGTAGCCGCTGGCTTGTGTCCATTGGCTGCAGCCTCCGCCCTCTCCTTCTCGCGCTTTGCGCGGCGGGCCTCAGCGGCCTTCTCCACCTCCAAATGCCTCTGGCGAGCCTGCGCTGCTCGCTCTGTCGATTCCTTCTCCCGCAAAGCTTGCTCTGCCGCCTGGCTTTGCTGACGCTCGCGCTGCTGGCTGGCGCGGGCTGCGGCTTCGCGGTCACGCAGCTTCACGGAATCCGAGGTATTTTCACGTGCTCCTGACCTGCCTGTCGGTTCAGCCTTGCGCACCACAGCCGATGCAGGCGGTGTCGTCGCCGCAGCAGCTGAGGCCTGCTTCTCCTCGATTTGCCGAAGACGTTGCTGGGCTTTTTCCTTGCGCTCGGCATCATTGAGCTGAACCTCGCGTGCCCGCAGGCGGGACTCCAACTCTCGCCACTGGTTGCGAACATCGCGCAGGCAATCCTCCACCGCAAACAACTGGTAGCACTTCGTTTGCGCTTGCGTGCGCTGCTCTGCGTTGCGTCGGCGAACCTGCTCAATCGCTGCGCGCTCGGCATCCCGCTGGGCTGCTGCCGAAGCCTCTAGACCTGCTGAGGCAAGTTGACCATGAGCCTCCTGCTCGCCCGACTGGGCTCCGGCCACCCCCAACCAGAGAGCAAGAACCGATAAGGTGATGAGTTGTCGCGCTTTCATGTCAGCCCCGTGTCCACCAAGCGCCGCTCCAGATCCAGGAATTCTTTGGACTGCATTTCATTCAGGCGCGATACCGTGCGAGGAAACTCGTGGGACAGCGGCCCCTCGGTATACAACTGCTCTGGCGACACGGCAGCTGAGACGATCAGCTTGACGCGGCGGTCATACAGCACATCGATCAGCCAGGTGAAACGGCGTGCCGGCGAAGCCATGTTGACTGGCATGTAGGGCACGCCCGACAGCAGCACCGTATGGAACTGGGTGGCAATTTCGAGGTAATCGTTCTGCGAACGAGGGCCGCCGCACAGCGTAGTGAAGTCAAACCACACCACCCCACCCGCCTTGCGGCGCGCACGAATCTCGCGCGCCTCAATGTGCAGCACCGGGTCTTCATCATGTACACCGGCCAATTGGTTGAACGCTTCGTTCATGGCCGCGTCAGCCTCGGTTCCCAGCGGGGTGTGATAAAGCTTGACATGCTCCAACGCACGGCGGCGGTAGTCGGTGCCGTTGTCCACGTTGACGACTTCCATGCGCTCGTTGAGCAAGGCAATCGCAGGAAGAATGCGGTCACGGTGCAGACCGTCTGGGTACAGGCCGTCGGGCACGAAGTTCGAGGTGGTTACAAATCCCACCCCGTTGTCAAACAGGGACACCAGCAAGCGATGCAGGATCATCGCGTCCGTGATGTCAGCGACGTGAAACTCGTCGAAGCAAATGAGCTTGTAGCGCTTGGAAATGCGGGCGCCCAGCACATCCAGGGGGTTCACCATGCCCTGTAGCGCCACCAGTTCGCGATGCACCTCGCGCATGAATTCGTGAAAGTGCAGGCGCACCTTGCGCTTGATGGGCACCGCATTGAAAAAGCAGTCCATCAAAAAGCTTTTGCCGCGCCCCACCCCGCCGTACATGTAAACGCCCTTCGGGATGTCGGGCCGGTTCAGCAGCTTTTTGAGGGCATTCGACCGCTTGGACTTGTACGCAGCCCAATCGTCGGCACAGCGCTGTAAAGCGTCGATCGCACGCAGCTGCGCAGGGTCACTTTGAAAGCCTTTGGCGGCCAGCTCGGCCAGGTACGCCTGTTTGACGCTCACGGTGTTGATGCCTCAGAAAAGGCTAACCCCCGCAGTGGCGCGAGGGTTAGCTATTAATTTAATAGCTGCCAACGCTTATCCATAGTGCGCTAGCGGCCATTTTGACTGAAATTCTGAAATCAGAAGTTCAGTGTGCGCTTGTCCACGGCCAGAGCCGCTTCCTTGGTGGCTTCGCTCAGGGACGGGTGGGCGTGGCAAATGCGCGCGATGTCTTCGGCGCTGGCCTTGAACTCCATTGCCACCACGGCTTCAGAGATCAGCTCGGAGGCCATGGGGCCCACGATGTGCACGCCCAGGATTTCGTCTGTGGTTGCGTCGGCCAGGAACTTGACCATGCCAGTCGTGTCGCCCAGTGCGCGTGCGCGCCCGTTGGCCAGGAAGGGGAACGTGCCCGCCTTGTACTTCACGCCATCGGCCTTGAGCTGCTGCTCGGTACGGCCCACCCAAGCGATCTCGGGGCTGGTGTAGATGACCCAGGGGATGGTGTTGAAGTTGACGTGACCATGCTGGCCAGCAATGCACTCGGCCACGGCAACGCCTTCTTCCTCCGCCTTGTGCGCCAGCATCGGGCCACGCACCACGTCACCCACAGCCCACACGCCGGGCAGGTTGGTCTTGCAATCGCCGTCCACCACGATCTCGCCACGCTCGCCCAGTTGCAGGCCCACGGCTTCGGCGTTCAGGCCAATGGTGTTAGGCACGCGGCCGATGGAGACGATCAGCTTGTCGGCGTCCAATGTCTGGGCTTCACCCTTGGCATTGGTGTAGGCAATGCTCACGCCGGACTTGCTGTTCTTGATCTCACCCACTTTCACGCCCAGTTCGATCTTCAGGCCTTGCTTGTCGAACGCCTTCTTGGCTTCCTTGGCGATCTGCTCGTCCACGGCACCCAGGAACGTGGGCAGGCCTTCCAGAATGGTGACATCCGCGCCCAGACGGCGCCACACAGAGCCCATCTCCAGGCCAATCACGCCCGAGCCAATCACGGCCAGCTTCTTGGGGGTGGCACCAATGCGCAGTGCGCCGTCGTTGGACAGCACGTTCACTTCGTCAAATGGCACGCCAGGCAGCGCGCGGGCGTTGGAACCCGTGGCAACGATGATGTGCTTGCCCACCAGCGTTTCTTCGGCGGCGCCAGCCACCTTGATCTCATAGCCGCCTTCGGCAGCCTTCACGAACGAACCACGGCCGTGGAAGAAGCTGACCTTGTTCTTCTTGAACAGGTACAGGATGCCGTCGTTGTTCTGCTTCACCACTGCATCTTTGCGGCCGATCATCTTGGCCACATCGATCTTGATGTCCTTGGCGGAAATGCCATGGTCCGCAAAGTGGTGGTTGGCGTGCTCGAAATGTTCGGAAGATTGCAGCAATGCCTTGGAGGGAATGCAGCCCACGTTCGTGCAGGTGCCGCCGGGTGCGGGGCCACCCTTCTCGTTCTTCCATTCGTCGATACAGGCCACAGTCTTGCCCAGCTGGGCGGCACGGATGGCCGCGATGTAGCCACCAGGGCCACCACCGATGACGATGACGTCGAATTGCTTGCTCATAAGAAATCTCGTTGATTCAGTTGAAGAAAAACCCACCGGTGAATAGCGCCGCGCAGTGCTTGCGCCAGGGGCTTCACAGGTGGGTTCCGGTTTCAGAGGACGGGTGTCAAAGCTCGATCAGATGTCGAACAGCAGACGGGCTGGGTCTTCCAGCGCTTCCTTCATGGCGACCAAGCCCAGCACGGCTTCGCGGCCGTCGATGATGCGGTGGTCGTAAGACATTGCCAGGTAGTTCATCGGACGGATCACGATCTGGCCGTTTTCCACCACAGCGCGGTCCTTGGTCGCGTGCACGCCCAAGATGGCGGACTGGGGTGGGTTGATGATGGGGGTAGACATCATCGAGCCAAAAGTGCCGCCGTTCGAAATCGAGAACGTGCCGCCAGTCAATTCTTCAATACCCAGCTTGCCTTCGGCAGCCTTTTTGCCGAACTCGGCGATCTTCTTCTCGATCTCGGCAAAGCTCATCTGGTCGGCATTGCGCAGGATGGGCACCACCAGACCACGGGGCGAACCCACGGCGATGCCGATGTCGAAGTAGCCGTGGTAAACGATGTCGTTGCCGTCGACAGAGGCGTTCAGCACAGGGAACTTCTTGAGGGCGTGCACAGCCGCCTTCACGAAGAAGCTCATGAAGCCGATCTTCACGCCATGTTCCTTGGTGAACGCGTCCTGGAACTTCTTGCGCATGTCCATCACGGGTGCCATGTTCACTTCGTTGAACGTGGTCAGGATGGCGTTGGTCGATTGCGACTGCAGCAGACGCTCGGCCACACGGGCACGCAGGCGGGTCATAGGCACGCGCTGCTCTGGACGGTCACCCAGGTTGGGGGCGGCAGGAGCGGCCACTTGGGGCAGCGCCTTGGTGGGCACGCCTGTGGGGATCACGCTAGGAGCAGCAGCAGGCTTGGCGCCACCGGCCACGGCGGCCAACACGTCACCCTTGGTCACGCGGCCATCCTTGCCGGAGCCAGCCACGTCGCCAACAGACAGGTTGTTGTCGGCCAGCAGCTTGGCGGCGGCAGGCATGGCCACATCGCCCTTGGAGCCGCCAGCAGCAGGTGCTGCCCCTGCTGCCACTGCGGCAGCAGGGGCCGCAGCTGCGGCTGCGGGGGCAGCAGCAGGCACAGCCGCGCCAACCTTGCCTTCGGTATCGATCTTGGCGATGACCTGGTCAGACACCACGGTGCCGCCATCACCCACCACCAGCTCAGCCAGCACGCCAGCCGCAGGTGCGGGCACTTCGAGCACGACCTTGTCGGTTTCGATTTCGATCAGGATTTCATCGGCAGCAACAGCTTCACCGGCTTTTTTCTTCCAGGTCAGCATGGTGGCTTCCGCCACGGATTCAGACAACTGGGGGACTTTGACTTCTACGATAGCCATGACAAATTCTTTCAGTGAGGGTTTTGTTCTGTATTCGGGTTTCCGGCCTTACTTGGTCAGGACAAAACCCTTGAGCTTGGCGAAGGCGGCATCCACCAGAGCCTTTTGCTGTTCCTGGTGCAGGTGCGAGTAACCCACCGCAGGCGATGCGGAGGCTGCGCGGCCGGCATAACCCAGCTTCTGGCCATCGAGCATGTTCTCGTGGATGTTGTGCTGGATGAAGAACCAGGCACCCTGGTTTTGGGGCTCGTCCTGGCACCAAACGATCTCGGTCGCATTGGGGTACTTCTTCAGCTCAGCGGCAAACGCCTTGTGCGGGAAGGGGTACAGCTGTTCCACGCGAATGATGGCGACGTCGTCGGCTTCCTTTTCGGTGCGCTTCTTCACCAGGTCGTAATACACCTTGCCCGAGCAAGCGATCACACGCTTGACCTTGGCTGCCTTCTTCTCGATGGCGTCATCCTGCTCAGGAATCACCGTCTGGAAGCTGCCCTTCGTGAACTCGGTCAGCGGCGAAGTGGCGTCCTTGTTGCGCAGCAGCGACTTGGGCGTGAAGATGACCAGCGGCTTGCGCAGGTCACGCACCATCTGGCGACGCAGCACGTGGAAGATCTGGCTGGCCGTGGTGGGCTGCACGAGCTGCATGTTGGCGTCAGCGGCCAGCTGCATGAAGCGCTCCACGCGGGCCGAGCTATGCTCCGGGCCCTGGCCTTCGTAGCCGTGCGGCAGCATCAGCGTGATGCCGTTCAAGCGGCCCCACTTCACCTCACCCGAGGCGATGAACTGGTCGATCACCACCTGCGCGCCGTTGGCGAAGTCACCGAACTGCGCTTCCCAGATCACCAGGGTGTTGGGGTCGTTAGAGGCGTAGCCGTATTCGAAGGCCAGCACGGCCTCCTCGGACAGGATGGAGTCGATGACAGTGAACGGAGCCTGGTTCTCGGCGACGTTCTGCAGCGGCACGTAGGTGCCTTCGTCCCACTTCTCGCGCTTTTGGTCGTGGATGACGGCGTGGCGGTGCGTGAACGTGCCGCGGCCGCTGTCCTCGCCCGACAGGCGCACCGGGTAGCCCGAGGCCACCAGCGATGCGAAGGCCATGTGCTCGCCCATGCCCCAGTCCACGTTGATCTCGCCACGGCCCATGGCGGCGCGGTCGTCGTATACCTTCTTCACCAGCTGGTGTGGGGTAACGGTCTCGGGGATCGTGGTGATCTTCTCGGCCAGGCGCTTCCACTCGGTCAGAGGAATGGCGGTGTCACCAGCGTCCGTCCACTTCTTGCCCAGGAAGGGCGACCAGTCCACTGCGTACTTGCTCTTGAAGTTGGTCAGCACAGGATCCACGGTGTGCTTGCCAGCGTCCAAGGCGGCCCGGTAGGCCTTGGCCATCTCATCGCCCAGAGTCTCACCCAGGCCTTGAGCAGCCAGCTTGTCGGCGTACAGCTTGCGCGTGCCGGGATGCTGGGCAATCTTCTTGTACATCAGCGGCTGGGTCAAAGCAGGAGTGTCCTGCTCGTTGTGGCCCAGCTTGCGGAAGCAGGTGATGTCCACCACCACGTCCTGGCGGAATTCCATGCGGAACTCCAGGGCCAGCTGGGTGGCCAGCACCACGGCTTCTGGATCATCGCCATTGACGTGCAACACGGGCGACTCGACCATCTTCACGATGTCGGTACAGAACGTGCTGGAGCGCAGGTCGCGCGGGTCGGAGGTGGTGAAGCCGATCTGGTTGTTGATGATCAGGTGCACCGTACCGCCCGTGGTGTAGCCACGGGTTTCGGACAGGGCCAGGGTTTCCTGGTTCACGCCCTGGCCGGCAAAGGCCGCGTCACCGTGCACCAGCACGGGCAGCACCTGTTTACCCTTGGGGTCGCCGCGGCGGTCCATGCGCGAGCGCACCGAGCCCTCGACCACGGGGTTCACGATTTCCAGGTGCGAGGGGTTGAAGGCCAGCGACAGATGCACCGGGCCGCCGGTCGTGGAGACGTCGGAGGAAAAGCCCTGGTGGTACTTCACGTCACCGGCGGGCAGGTCCTCGGGGGCGGTGTGCTCGAACTCGGCGAACAGGTCCTTGGGCATCTTGCCCAGGGTGTTGACCAGCACGTTCAGGCGGCCGCGGTGGGCCATGCCGATCACCACTTCCTGCACGCCCTTTGCGCCTGCGGAGTTGATCAACTCGTCCATGGCGGCAATGAAGGACTCGCCCCCCTCGAGCGAGAAGCGCTTCTGGCCCACGTACTTGGTGTGCAGGTAGCGTTCCAGGCCTTCGGCGGCCGTCAGGCGCTCCAGGATGCGCTTTTTCTTGTCGGCAGAGAAGTTGGGCTTGCTGCGGATGCTTTCCAGCTTTTGCTGCCACCAGCGCTTTTGCACCTGGTCGGTGGCGTACATGTACTCCACGCCGATGGTGCCGCAGTAGGTCTCGCGCAGCGCGTTCAGCAGCTCGCGCAGGGGCATCTTGTCCTTGCCGAAGAACGTGTTGCTGGTGTCGAACACGGTTTCCTGGTCGGCGTCGCTGAAGCCGTAGAACGAAGGCTCCAGTTCTGGAATGTTGGGGCGCTCAGTGCGCTTGAGGGGGTCCAGATCAGCCCAGCGCTGACCCACGTTGCGGTAGGCGGCAATCAGCTGCTGAACGGCGGTGCGCTTGCGGCCCATTTCGGCGTCAGCGCTTGCAACCACCACTTTGGTGCCGCCAGCCTTTGCGCGCTCAGCGAACGCGTTGACCACGGGAAGGTGCGGAACGTCCTTGGCATTGGAGCCATCCACAGCGGGTACGTGCTGCAGTGCATCAAAGTATTCGCGCCATGTGTCTGGAACGCTGCCAGGATTGGCAAGGTAGTTTTCATACATCTCTTCGACATACGGCGCATTGCCGCCGAAGAGGTAGGTGTTGCCTTGGTAGGCTTGATAGACGGATGTCGTATCGCTCATATTCCGCTGACCTCCGCTCCCCTGCAGGGAGCATTAGCTGGTTGGTAAACCTTCCGCGACACGGCTGAACCGGTTGGCGGATGCGACTGTGGCTGGGGAAGGGCCTAGGGTTGCGGTGGCGATTGTGCCACTGAACCGGGCATTGACCAAGGTCGAGCTGGAAAGTGCCTTTGCTCTGCCGCGAAATAATCAGGTGGCGTGTCGTACATTGCGGGGCTGTATTGCCCGAATGCAACCTGGTAAATGACTCAACACCCACTTCAAAACAAGGCATTTCTGCTGCTGCTGGCCATCGTGAGCGTCGCATTTGGCGCCATTCTCTGGCAGTTCCATGGCGCAATTTTCTGGGGAATCGTGCTGGCCATCCTCTTCACCCCCCTGCACCGCAAAATGCTGCAGCGCATGCCCCGACGCGAAAATCTGGCCGCCCTGTGCACGCTGGGGCTGTGCATGGTCATGGTGATTTTGCCCATGACGCTCATCGGTGTGTCGTTGATACAGGAAGCCACGGCCATTTATGAGCGGGTCAAAAGCGGCCAGCTCAACTTTGGGGCCTACGTTCAGCAGGTGGTAGCGGCGCTCCCCGCCTGGGTCACCCAGCTGCTGGAACGCTTGAACCTCACCACTTTGGAAGAGCTTCAGCAAAAGCTCTCGTCCGTGGCTGTTCAAGCCAGCCAATTCCTGGCCTCCCAGGCGGTGAATATTGGCCAAAACACGCTTGAATTTCTCGTCGGCTTCGGGATCATGCTGTACCTGCTGTTTTTCCTGCTGCGCGATGGGCGCGCTCTGGCGCTTCGCATCAACCATGCCACGCCGCTCGACAACGACCACAAGAGAAAGCTGGTGAGCAAATTCACCACTGTGATCCGGGCCACCGTGAAGGGCAACATCGTTGTGGCAGCATCTCAAGGGGCTCTGGGCGGGCTGATTTTCTGGATTCTGGGCATCCAGGGGCCGGTGCTGTGGGGCGTGCTCATGGCGTTTCTGTCGTTGCTGCCCGCTGTCGGGGCTGGCTTGATCTGGGTGCCGGTGGCCATCTACTTTTTGGCTACGGGGGCCATTTGGCAAAGCGCAGTGCTCACTCTTTTCGGCGTTTTTGTCATCGGCCTGGTGGACAACGTGCTGCGCCCGATACTGGTCGGCAAGGACACCAAAATGCCCGACTATGTCGTGCTGATCTCCACCCTGGGCGGCATGGCCTTGTTTGGATTGACCGGCTTTGTGATCGGCCCGGTCATTGCCGCCCTCTTCATGGCCTGCTGGGATCTGTTTGCTCCTGCGGAAGGTTCTGGAGCGCCGCCGCCCAACCCGTGATCTGCTGAAATAAAAAAGGGAGCCCTTCCGAGCCCCCTTCCATCCGTCAGTCCTTGTGGCCGCCATGCCCGCGGCCATTGCCACGAGGGTGCCGATCATCACGGTGCCCATGACGGTGGTCATCGCCATGCGGCCCCGCATGGTGACCGCCCCGCTTCGGCGGACGGCTTCCAGGCTCTTTCACGAAGTACACCGGCTGACCACAGGCGTTGTAGCGCCCACAGTGTTTGGCCCAGTTCTTCGCATGCCCTGGCGGCACATACATGTAAATAGGAGAGCGGTGAACCGCTACCGGGGGCCGTTGAATGATGACGGGCTCTGCATAGATCAACGGAGGTGGACCACCGCTTCCGATCTGAATCCGACCGTACACACCCGGCGCCAATTGCCCATCCACGGTAGCGTTTACGTAGCTCTGCGCCCAAGCCACGTTGCCCGCCAACCCCAGCAAAAGCCCTGCGCCAGCAGCCATGAGCTTGTGCGGCAACAAATTCACGATCATTTGTTCACTCCAAAGTACTTTCATCATCATTTGTAACCGCCTCCGCTGGGCTGAACATTGCTCCACGATGTTTTTTTGTAAGCGGCTGTTGGCAGCCGTCCAGAAAATGAAACGGCTATCGCGTCACTTCACGCACCGATAGCAAGTGCAGACGGCACTAAATATTTGGCAACAGGAGTGGCGCAGTGAATTAGCATGCGCAAAACCCACCCTCATGAAAGCCTGCCATGCCCTATGAACGACGCCACTACGTGCGCGTGCAGTTTGATGCACCCGCTGTGTTGACCCTGGCCACTGCAGCCTTCAACGTGCAGGTGCTGGACTTGTCTCTCAAGGGTGCGTTGATCACCCTGCCTGAAAACACGCAGGTACCTGCCGGTATGCCCTGCAAGCTCGACGTGCCGCTGGCCGAGACGGAGGACTGCATTTCGATGACCGCAGGCATTGCCCATGTGGACGGGAATCGCGCAGGGCTGCTGTGCAGAAGCATTGACCTGGACAGCGTCACCCACCTGCGGCGCTTGATTGAACTGCAACTGGGTGACCCCTCATTGCTGGAGCGCGATCTGGCAGAACTCATTCAGTCATCGAGTGCTGCCGAGTAGCCCCCCGCGCGTTGACGGGGGCGACCGTCAGGCCTTTGCCTCAACAGCCAGCTCGCTTTCCTGCAACGCGCGCCACATCACCTTGCCACTGCCGCTCTTAGGCAAGGCGGGCACAAACTGCACGATGCGCGGCACCTTGTACACCGCCATGTTCTCGCGGCACCAGTCAATGATTTGCTGCTCGGTGGTGTCCTTGTGGGTAGCGCGCAGCACCACCACCGCTTTCACCGTTTCGCCCCGGTAGCTGTCCTTGGCGGCGATGATGCAGGCCTCTTGAATCGCTGGGTGGCGGAACATCAATGCCTCCACCTCGGCCGGCCAGACCTTGAAGCCGCTGGCGTTGATCATGCGCTTGAGCCGGTCCGTCAAAAAGAAATAGCCGTCTTCATCCATACGCCCCAGGTCGCCCGAGCGGAAAAACCGCTTGCCCTCGAACTCGATGAACGCCGAAGCCGTGGCGTCGGGCCGCTTCCAGTAGCCCTCAAACACCTCGGGGCCGTGGATGATGATCTCGCCCTGCTCACCCACAGGCACCTCCTGCAGCGTGTCAGGGTCAATCACCCGGGCATCAGTGCTCATGAAGGGGATTCCCAGGCACTGCTGCTTGGGATTGTCAGGCGGGTTGGAGTGCGACGGCGCAGCGGTTTCGGTCAGTCCATACCCCTCGGCATAACGCAGCCCATATTGCTCCAGCAACCGCTGTGCTACCGCCTGCGGCATGGCTGCGCCGCCACCGCCGATGTAGACCAGGCTCGACAGGTCATAGCTTGCAAAATGCGGGCTGGCCAGCAGGTCAATGACCATGGTGGGGATATTGGTCCAGTTCGTCACCTGCCAGCGTGAAATCAGGCGGCCCGCCAAATCGCGGTCCCATCGGGGCATGATCACAATGGTGGCAGCACTGTAGATCGAGGCATGCATCACGCTGACCATGCCGGTGATGTGGAACATGGGCACCACCGCCAGAGTAACGTTGTCGGCCGACCCAGCCCCCCAAAGCGCACTGGCCACCGCGTTGTGCATGATGCTTTTGTGCGGGTGCATACACCCCTTGGGCAGCCCGGTGGTGCCGCTGGTGTAGGGCAACAAAGCCAAGTCCTGCGGCCCCACCGCCAGGGCGGGCGGTTCGCTGGTGCAGGCGATGGCATCGCTCCAGGCATGTGCCTGGCCTTGCTGCAGCGCAGGCAAAGGGTGGCGCGTGCCCAGCCAGTCTGCCCACGCAGGGGGCGGAGCATCATCACCGCTCACGTTGGCATCGAACGCATCAGTGAACTGGGTGACGACAAGGTGCGCCAGGCGCTCGGCTGGTGGCAATGCATCACTTGCGTGAACCCATTCAGCTGCCAGGTCGCCCGTGGTGATGGCGACCTTGGTGTCGGGATCGGTGATGTAGTGCTTGAGCTCTTCGGCCCGGTTCATCGGGTTGACGGGCACTACCACCGCGTTGGCCCGCAAAATGGCAAAGTGCGCCATCACGAGTTGAGGGCAGTTCTGCATGCACAGCGCCACGCGATCGCCCCGTTTCACACCCAAAGTCGCCAAGTAGGCAGCCAGGCGCTCAGCGCCCTCCTTGAGCTGACGATAAGTCAGCGTACGACCAAAGAAAACCAGCGCCACCTTGTCCGGATAACGCTGGGCGCTGATGGCCAGGTTGTCCCACAGCGAGGTGGATGGAACAGTGATGGCATGGGGCAGACGACGGGGCCAGAACTTGTGGTGCGAGCGCATAGGGCGAACAGTCTCCTTTGCCTGCAAGCCTAGATGCCTACAGGCAAGCGGGCAATGGGGATCGCCCGCCAGGCCGTCACCAAGGTGACCGAGACACAGGCATCGCCGTCACAGCCGCCTGCGTGATCTGCTGAGCCCCTCGTGTGCCTTGATGGGCAAGGCACAGCGCATGCAGCAAAGCCCCACCGTTAGCTGTTCACCTGCGCCCACAGCTTGTCCAGCCGCTTCACGCTCACCGGCTGGGGCGTGCGCAGCTCTTGCGCGAAGAAGCTCACGCGCAGCTCTTCCAGCAGCCAGCGCAGCTCTTGCATGCGGGCGTCCACCGCGCCCTTGCGCTCGGCCACCAGACGCCAATAGCGCTGCTCCTGCGGGCGCAATTCGGCAAGTTTGGCAGCATCGCGGGCGGGGTCAGCCCGGTACTTGTCCAGGCGCAGAGTGACCGCTTTGAGGTAGCGCGGAAAGTGCGCCAGTTGCGCCCAAGGGGCCTGGGCAATGAACTGCTTGGGCATCAGGCGCTGCAGCTGCTGGGCCACATCGGCCGTGGCGTCCGGCGCGTTCTTGGTGTCCTTGAGCTTACGGACGGCAGCCGCGTATTCGATGAGGATGGTGCCCGCCAGCCGGGCCACCTCGTTGGCAATCAGCGTCAGGCGGCCCCGGCCTTCTTCCACTCGGCGTTTGAAGGCCGCCTCGTCGGTGGGCAGCGGGTCGAGCAGAAAAGCGCGGTCCAGGGCCACGTCGATGATCTGGGCACGCAGCTCTTCCTGCGTGCCCAGCGGCATATAGGCCACAGCCATCTTCTGCAGGTCGGGGATGTTCTTTTCAAGGTACTTGAGCGCGTCCTTGATCTGCAGCGCAAACAAGCGACGCAGACCCGCACGGTGCTTGGTGGCCGCCACCTCAGGCTCGTCGAACACTTCGATGGTGACCGCATCACCGCCATCGATCAGCGCCGGGAAGCCCACCAGCGTCTGTCCGCCCTTTTTGATTTCCATGAGTTCGGGCAGCTCACCAAACGTCCAGGTGGTGTAGCGCTGGCCCGCCGGGACTGCTGGCGCAGAAGCTGGTGCAGGGGCAGCCTTTGCTACATTTTTGCTAGCTGCCTGCGCTTTACCTTCGGGCGCTACAGCCGTATTTTGCTCTAATCCACTCTGCCCGCCCAGCTTGAGCCCCGCCAGCGCCTGGAAGGCCCCCCGCGCCTTGGCGCCCCATTCGGCCTTGAGCGCGCCCAAGTTGCGGCCATGGCCGAGCTGGCGGCCGTGCTCATCGACCACGCGGAAGTTCATGAACAAATGCGGGCTGAGCATGTCGAGCTTGAAGTCCGCCCGCTTCACATCCAGCGAGGTCTCGTCGCGCACTTGCTTGAGCAGCGCATCCGTCAGGCTGCCGGAGCCAAAGCGCTCAGGCGCAGTGAACAGCTCGGCCAGCCGCGTGGCCGATTCGGGCAGCGGCACAAAGCGGCTGCGTGGGCGCTGGGGCAGGCTTTTGAGCAGCGCCTGAATCTTGTCCTTGAGCATACCGGGCACCAGCCATTCACAGCGCTCCTCGCTCACCTGGTTCAGCACAAACAGCGGCACCGTCACGGTGATGCCGTCGCGCGCATCGCCGGGCTCGTGCAGGTAGCTGGCGGTGCAGTCCACGCCGCCCAGGCGCACGGTCTTGGGGAAGGCGCTGGTGGTGATCCCCGCGGCCTCGTGTCGCATCAGCTCGTCGCGGGTGAGCTTGAGCAGCTCGGGGTTGGCGCGGCTCGCGTCTTTGTACCAGCGCTCAAAGCTTGCGCCACTGCACACGTCCTGCGGCACCTGCTGGTCGTAGAAAGCGTAGATCAGCTCGTCGTCCACCAGCACGTCCTGGCGGCGGGATTTGTGCTCCAGCTCTTCCACCTTGGCGATCAGCTTCTGGTTGGCGGCCAAAAACGGCAGGCGGGTTTCCCACTCGCCCTGCACCAGGGCCTCGCGCAGGAAGATGTCGCGCGCGCCGTGCGGGTCCACCTTGCCAAAGTCCACCCGTCGGTTGTTGTAGATGACGATGCCGTACAGCGTGGCGCGCTCCAGCGCGGTGACCTGGGCGGCCTTCTTCTCCCAGTGCGGGTCCAGCATCTGCTTCTTGAGCAGGTGGCCGCCACTCTGCTCTATCCATTGCGGCTCGATCGCGGCAATGCCCCGGCCAAACAGGCGCGTGGTCTCCACCAATTCGGCCGCCACGATCCAGCGACCCGGCTTCTTGTTCAGGTGCGCGCCCGGGTGCTTGTAAAACTTGATGCCGCGCGCGCCCAGGTACCAGTCGTCCTCGTCGCTCTTGCAGCCCACGTTGCCCAGCAGGCCCGCCAACATCGAGAGGTGAATTTGCTCGTAGCTGGCCGGTTGCGTGTTGATGCGCCAGCCATGCTCCGTCACCACCGTGAGCAACTGTGTATGGATGTCGCGCCACTCGCGCAGGCGGCGGATGCTGATGAAGTTCTGCCGCAGCAGCGCTTCGTACTGGCGGTTGCTGAGCTTGTGCGTGGGCGCGGCCTCCGGCGTTGCGGCGGGTGCAGGCGCTGGCGCGGCGGCCCGCTGCCCCACGGGCAAGATGGCTTGCGAAGGCGCTTTCTTGAGCGCCATGGCCTTTTGCGCGCGCGCCGAAGGCAGGCTGGGCGCCCCGCCCCGGGCCTCGCTGATCCACTTCCACAGCTTCAGGTAGCCGCTGAATTCACTCTTCTCGTCATCAAACTTGGCGTGCGCCTGGTCGGCCTGCTGCTGTGCTTCCAGCGGGCGGTCGCGCACATCTTGCACGCTCAGGGCGCTGGCAATCACCAGCACCTCGTCCAGCGCTCGGCGTTCGCGGGCTTCCAGAATCATGCGGCCCACGCGCGGGTCCAGCGGCAGCTTGGACAGCTCCACACCCATGGGCGTCAACTCGTTCGCATCGTCCACTGCGCCCAGTTCGGACAGCAACTGGTAGCCGTCGGCAATGGCGCGGCCCGAAGGCGCCTCGATGAACGGGAACTGAGCCACATCGCCCAGGTGCAGCGACTTCATGCGCAGGATGACGCCGGCCAGCGAACTGCGAAGAATTTCCGGATCGGTAAAACGCGGGCGGCTGTTGAAGTCCGCCTCGTCATACAGGCGGATACAGATACCGTTGGCCACGCGGCCGCAACGACCCGCCCGCTGGTTGGCGGCAGCCTGGCTGATGGGCTCGACCAGCAACTGCTCCACCTTGCTACGGAAAGAATAGCGCTTCACGCGCGCTGTGCCTGCGTCAATCACGTACCGGATGCCCGGCACAGTGAGCGATGTTTCGGCCACGTTGGTGGCCAGCACAATGCGGCGGCCCGTGTGGCCGTCAAAGATGCGATCCTGCTCGGCCTGCGACAGGCGTGCAAACAGCGGCAGCACCTCGGCATTGCGCATCACCGGCTGGTGCGACAAGTGCTTGCGCAGGTGGTCGGCCGCCTCGCGGATTTCGCGCTCGCCGGGCAGGAAGATCAATATGTCTCCACCCGCATTGCCCTGCCACAGCTCATCCACCCCATCGGCAATGGCCTCGTTCAGGCCATAGTCGCGGCTGTCTTCAAACGGGCGATAGCGCTGCTCCACCGGAAAGGTGCGGCCCGACACCATGATGACGGGCGCTGGACCCTTGGCGCTCTCGAAATGCTTGGCAAACCGGTCGGCATCGATGGTGGCCGAGGTGACGATGACTTTCAGATCAGGCCGGCGCGGCAGGATCTGGCGGATGTAGCCCAGCAGAAAGTCGATGTTGAGGCTGCGTTCGTGCGCCTCGTCGATGATGAGGGTGTCGTAGTTTTTCAGCAGTGGGTCGGTCTGCGTCTCTGCCAGCAAGATACCGTCCGTCATCAGCTTGACGGACGCGTCGCGGCTCAGCCGGTCCTGAAAGCGCACCTTGTAGCCCACCACTTCACCCAGCGGCGTCTTCAGCTCTTCGGCAATGCGCTTGGCCACGCTGCTGGCGGCAATGCGGCGCGGCTGGGTGTGGCCAATGAGCTGGCCTTTGTGCCCCGGCTTGGCGTTGCACTTGCCCCGGCCCAGTGCCAGCGCAATCTTGGGCAGCTGCGTGGTCTTGCCAGAACCCGTCTCGCCGCACACGATGACGACCTGGTGCTTTTCGATGGCAGCCATGATCTCTTCGCGCTTGCCGGATACGGGAAGCGACTCGGGAAACTCGATACGGAGGGGGGCTGCGGGGCGCGAAGGGGTGCGGGGTAGCTCGGGCGGACGCTGTTCTAAAGACATAGCCCTGCATTATCGATAGCCACGCCCCTGTTCCGCCCGAAACAAACCGTGGCCACGCTGCCTCCACGGTTTCATACCGCTGTTTTTTTACACACACCGGCGCTTGGCATGCTTATGATGCGCGACTTGGCGACCCAGGCGGTCGCCTTTCGCTGTCTGTGCCCCTGCATATTCCAAGGCCTCTTGCCCACCGCCATGTCTGCCGTTTTCAATTTCACTTTCGTGCCCTGGTTCCGGTCGGTGGCGCCTTACATCCACAAGTTTCGCAACCAGACCTTTGTGATCGGGCTGACGGGTGAGGCCATTGCCGCCGGTAAGCTGCACAACATTGCGCAAGACTTGGCGCTGATTCAGGCCATGGGCGTCAAGATCGTGCTGGTGCACGGCTTCCGCCCTCAGGTGAATGAACAGTTGGCCGCGAAGGGGCATGCCGCCAAATACTCTCACGGCATTCGCATCACGGATTCGGTGGCGCTGGATTGTGCGCAGGAAGCCGCTGGCCAGTTGCGTTATGAGATTGAAGCCGCCTTCAGCCAGGGGTTGCCAAACACGCCCATGGCAGGCGCCACGGTGCGGGTAATTTCAGGCAACTTTCTCACCGCACGGCCCGTGGGCATTGTGGATGGGGTGGATTTCCAGCACTCTGGCCTGGTGCGCAAGGTGGATGTGGCCGGTATCCAACGCACGCTGGACATGGGCGCGCTGGTGCTGCTGTCGCCCTTTGGCTTCTCACCCACCGGTGAGGCGTTCAACCTGAGCATGGAAGAAGTTGCCACCAGCGTGGCGATCGAATTGCGGGCAGACAAGCTGATTTTCCTCACGGAAGTCCCTGGCATTCGCATGCAGCCCACCGACCCCGAGAGTGAGGACAACCCCATCGACACCGAACTGCCGCTGGCGGCAGCACAGGCCTTGTTGGCAAAGCTGCCGCCCGCGCAGCAACCGACTGATACGGGGTTTTATCTGCAGCACTGCGTGAAGGCCTGTAAAGCCGGCGTGGAGCGCAGCCACATCATTCCGTTTGCACTCGACGGCTCGCTGCTGCTGGAGGTGTATGTGCACGATGGCATCGGCACCATGGTCATCGACGAGAAGCTGGAAGAGCTGCGCGAGGCCACCATTGATGACGTGGGCGGCATCTTGCAACTGATCGAGCCGTTCGAGAAAGATGGCACGCTGGTCAAGCGCGACCGCACCGAAATCGAGCGCGACATCGCCACCTACACCGTGATCGAGCACGATGGGGTGATTTTTGGTTGCGCAGCCCTGTACCCTTACCCCGAAGCCAAGACGGCGGAGATGGCGGCGGTCACCGTATCGCCCCAAAGCCAGGGCACGGGCGACGGAGAAAAGCTGCTCAAACGCATTGAGCAGCGCGCCCGCGCCATGGGGCTGGACAGCATCTTTGTGCTGACCACCCGCACCATGCACTGGTTCATCAAACGAGGCTTCCAGCCCGTGGACCCTGACTGGCTGCCCGATGCACGCAAGCGCAAGTACAACTGGGACCGCCGCAGCCAGGTGCTGGTGAAAAAGCTCTGATTTCCTGCCCTGCGAGCTGCATGTGCAGCCATGCCGGGCAGCCCTGACGGCCCAAAGCGACTACAACGCCACGGCCTCGAAGGCCGGGTAAAGCTCGTCGATCCAGTGGTTGAGCTCATCCTGCGTGACATGCAAGTGGTCCATGCATGCCTGGCCGTGCAGCGTCCATTCACGGGTTGGCGTCAGGTTTTCGTGGTGGTGGACCAAATATTCCGCCAGCAACCCCAGCGCTACCAAATGCCGCACGGTGGCATCGAATCGTTCATCGCTCAGGCAGGAAAAGTCGTGGTGCAGCCAGATGGCCTGGGCCACATCAGGGGGCAGATGCCAGGTGCGCGCCACGATGGCGCCCATCACCGCATGGTCCGTGCGGTGCGCGGCATTCTCGGTTTGCGTGAAGGTGCGGTCTTTGCGCGCCAGGGCTTCTGTCACTGTGCCCGCATAGCCGCGCACCGCCTTCACCAGCACAGGCATGCCCACATGGCAAAAAAGACCAAAGCTGTAGCCCAGACCCGGGTCGAAGCTGTAAAGCTGGCGGCCAATGTGTTCGCAGGCGATGGCCTTGCGCTGCGAGCTTTCCCAAAAATGTTCCAGCAGCGGAGTACGCACATGCAGGGCATTGCGGGTGATGAACGCGGAAAGCAACTCCAGGGCAGGCTGCAAGCCCAGCACCGTGAGTGCCATGCCCACGGTCTGCACCGGCTGTGCCAAGCCGTACAACGGGCTGTTGGCGGTGCGGATCACCGCAGCCGCCATGGCCACATCTGACGAAGCCAGCTGCTCCAGAGCCTGCGAATCGAGCTCGGGGGCGGAGGCAATCTCTTGCAACCTCACCAGCGAGTCTGGGCAAGGCGGAATGACGATGGCGCGCACGCTGGGGTGGGCGCGGGCGGTCTCGATGTCATGGTCTATGGAGTGGGAGGTTGCGGCGGGGGATCGCACTGACATCAAAGCCGGCATGGTCGCGCTTTCGGTACGGGTTCGACACGGTTTCAATTGGTTGCATTGTGCAGCCAAAAGATAGGCAGAAGGCTCTGCCGCACGGAAACGAGGGGGCATTGCGCAATGCCCGCCTTCCCAGCACCTCAAATACCAGCGCCGCCCACGCCTTGCAGTCCCGCGCGGCTGTCCAGGCTGTTGCGCCCCGGCATGGTCTCGCCCAGGTAGTCCAAAAACCGCCGCACTGCGGGCGAAAGCCCCCTGCGAGACGCGAACACTGCATGCACGATGGCAGGCTGAGGCGCCCAGTCGGGCAGCACGCGCACCAGGCGCCGGTCGCGCATCTCCTCCTGGCACATGTAATCGGGCAGCCAGCAAATACCCGTACCCGCCACGGCGGCAAATTTGAGGGTGAGCAGGTCATCTGCCACGTAGCGCGGGGTGTAATGCACCACCTGGTGGGCGCCACCGGGGCCGATCAAGTTCCAGGAAGCCCGCCCGTCGGGCGCCGACATGGCAATGCTGTCCAGTTTGGCAAGGTCTTCCAGCTTGGTGGGCGTGCCCTGGCGAATGAGCAAGTCGGGGCTGGCCACCAGCACCTGGCGGGCTTGGTCCAGGCGTTTGACCACCATGCTGGCACTGTCTTCGAGCGAGGGACGCACCCGCAGCGCCACGTCAATGCCCTCCTCCACCACGTTCACCGCCCGGTTGGTCACCTGCATTTCCACACGAACCAAAGGATGCTGGGCCAGGAAGGCGGGCATCAATTCAGCCAACACGGTCTGGGCCAGGGTGACGGGGCAACTCACCCGCACGGTGCCACGCGGCTCGGTCTGCACCTGGGCCACTGCATCAGCCGCCGCCTGGGCCGATTCGCGAATGGACTGGCAGTGCCGCAGGTAAGCCTCTCCCACTTCGGTCAATGACAGCTTGCGGGTGGTGCGCTGCAAGAGCCTCACGCCCAGATGGGCTTCCAGATCAGACACACGCCTGGACAGTCGCGATTTGGGAATGCCCAGCGCCCGGCCGGCGGCAGCAAAGCCGCCACGCTCCACCACCTCGGCAAAGTACAGCATGTCGTTCAGATCTTGCATGTCGCGCTCCCTCCGTTGTCAGCTTGAATACTGTTCCATTAATAGAACAATCTATCGCGATTCGGGCGGCTTATCAAATTTTGTGAACAAATCGACAATTCTTCTCAAGCCGTGACCGTCGCGGCAACTTAACGAGGAGAACACCATGCAACTGCTTCACATCGACTCATCCATCACTGGAGATGCTTCCGTTTCGCGTCAACTCACGGCCCAGGTCGTGGAAGCCTGGAAGGCCAGCCACCCAGGCACCCAAGTCACTTACCTGGACCTGGCTGTCAACGCCCCCAACCATTTCACGATGGACGCAATGGCCCCCCGCACTGGCCAGACCGACGGTTTGACAGAAGCGCAGAAGCGTGAAAACGCCGTGTCCGAACAGCTCGTGAGCCAGTTCCTGGCAGCAGACGTGGTGGTCATTGGCGCCCCGTTCTACAACTTTGGCATCCCCACCCAGCTCAAGGCCTGGATTGACCGCATCGCCCAGCCTGGCCGCACATTCAAATACGGTGCCAACGGCCCCGAAGGCCTGGCCAAGGGCAAGACCGTGATCGTGGCATCTGCCCGGGGTGGCGTTTATTCGACCAGCGCTGGCGGCCAGGCCATGGAACACCAGGAAAGCTACCTGCAGACCGTGATGGGGTTCTTTGGTGTGACGGACGTGCGCTTCGTGCGCGCCGAAGGCGTCGCCATGGGGCCTGATGCCAAAGCGCAAGCCCTGGCTGCCGCCGCCGAGCACACACGCCAGCACACAGCGGCCTGACCGTCGCCACAAAGCCCCGGCTTCTGAATGTTGCACCCATGCGCAACATTCAGAAGCCGGGGCTTTTTTCATTTGCAAACAATTATTACCCCTACGCACAAAAAACCAGGCAGTAATGTCACACTTACACTGTAAGCATCTTTCGGTGGTGTACGAGATGTGAGTGGGTACCTGGGACGATTGATTTGGCAGCTTCGTATGTGCGTCGGTTGTTGGCGTTTTTGGTCTGTGGCCTTCCCTTCATGGGCTGGGCCCAGGCGGTAGCATTCATCAATCCGGGCCATCCAGACGAGCCGTATTGGCGCACGGTCAGTGAGTCGATGAACGCTGCCGCGCGCAGTCTGGGTGTGCCACTGGAAGAATATTTTGTGCGGCGAGAGCACCTGCGCTCGTTTGAAATCGCCCGCTCCATCGTCGCCCGTCCGGCTGACAAACGACCCGACTACGTCATCCTCACCAACGACTACGGCACCGGCCCCGAGATGCTGCGGATTTTCGAAGGCAGCGGCATCCGCGTGTTCCTGGCCTTCAGCACCCTCACCGCCGCCCAGAAGGCAGAAAACGGCGGGCCACGGGAGCGCTTCAGTCACTGGATCGGATCACTGGAACCACGGGCCGCGGATGCCGGATATCTCACCGCCCAGGCACTGATTGCCGCGGGCAGAGCCCAACGCGCCCATGGCCCGGATGGCAAGCTGCATCTGTTGGCGATTGCGGGGGACCGGTCCACCACCTCCTCCATCCAGCGCAACGAAGGCATGCTCAAGGCCGTGGGTGAGGCACCCGATGTGGTGCTGCACCAGACGGTGTACGCGGGCTGGTCGCGCACCAAAGCTGAAGAGCAGATGACCTGGCTGCTGCAGCGCCACCCCCAGGCCCTTCTGGTGTGGACGGGAAGCGACCTGATGGCTTTTGGCGCCATGGATGCACTGGCCAAGGCCGGCACGGCAGCGCCTGGCCAGGACATGTGGTTCAGCTCCGTCAATACCACCACAGAAGCCATCAAGCGCTTGCGCAACGGGCAGCTCACAGCGTTGGCAGGCGGGCATTTCATTGCGGGTGCGTGGGCCTTGGTGATGGTCTATGACTACCATCGCGGGCGCGACTTCGCCTCCGAAGGGCTGGAGCTGGAACGCCCCATGTTCGCCCTGCTTACCCCTGATCTGGCCCACCGCTACCAGCAGCGCTTCGGTAACGGCTTTGCCAGCCTGAACGTGCGCAGCTACAGCAAGGTGCTCAATCCCAAGGTGAAGCGCTACCAGTTTGGCTTCGAGCAGCTGCTTTAATCGCTGTATGACTGCGCGTCCCTTTCGCTCCATTGCCAACGTGCTGATCCAGCGCACCATTGTGCTGGCGGTGCTGTGCATGGTGGTCGTCTTCCTAGTGCAGAGCTGGCTGCTGCGCTCTGAACACCAAAGGCAGTTCGAGGCCGTGATGAGCGATGTGGCCAACACCAGCGTGCCCCTGCTGGCCGCCGCGCTGTGGGACATTGAAACCCAGGCCGTGCAGGCCCAGCTGCAATTCATTGCCAAGAAGCCTGCCATCGGTTTTGCCCGGCTGCAGGCTGCCGGGGGCCAGGTGTTTGAGGCGGGCAACTCTGAACTGGCACAGCAAGAAGCGATACGCAGCATCACCATCTACGCCCCGCACGGCACCCAGGCGCTGGGCGTGCTGCACCTGAGCGGCAACCCGCAGTACCTGTGGCAAGGGTTGCAGGCCGAGGCACTGCGCATCTTGCTGGGCTACAGCGCACTCACCGCCAGCATTTGCGCGCTGATCGCCTTCATGCTCAAGCAGCTGCTGCAAAAGCCGCTGTCCACCGTTGCCGGATTTGCGAGTGAGCTCACTCCCCACCAGCTGACCACCCCTTTGCGGCTGAACCGAGCCCCCCAACCCCACAGCGATGAGATTGACCTGCTGGAACAGGGCGTGGTCAAGCTGCAGACGGCATTGCACGAGCACATCCACAACCTTGACGACCTGGTGAATGAACGCACGGCCCAACTCGAAAAGCTGCTGGAGGAGATACGGCACCTGTCCGTCACCGATGGCCTGACCGGCTGCTACAACCGGCGTGCGCTGCAAGACAAGCTGCCCGAGGAAATCGAACGCGCCCAGCGTTACCACCGCCCGCTGGCGGTGGTGTTCATGGACATTGACCACTTCAAGCAGTTCAACGACCAGCACGGCCACCAGTTGGGCGATGAAGTGTTGCGCAGCGCGGCAAAGCATGTCGCTGGCACGCTGCGCCAGGGGGTGGACTGGATTGCGCGCTACGGCGGTGAAGAGTTTGTACTGGTGCTGCCCGAGACCCCGCTCGAAGCCGCCATCGCCATTGCCCACCGGCTGTGCGACGCCCTGCCACAGCACGCGGTGCCCAACCCCCGGGGGGGCTCGGTGTACATCAGCGCCAGTTTCGGGGTCACGGCCTACCGGCCGGGCGAGGATGCCCTTGCCCTGCTCTCGCGCGCCGACGCCCTGGTCTACCAGGCCAAGTCGGCAGGCCGGCAACAGGTGGTTGCTGGCGCTTGAACGAGCAAGTCGCGCACCGGGCACAATCGCTACCAAATCAATAGCTGGTAGCGCTTACCCAGAGTGCCTTAGAGGCCAATTTCACTTAAATAACCGGCGAGGGGGCTGCATCACCCACTCCACTGCCTGAGCGGGTGGCGGCGCGTCATTCAGCGCATTCACCCCAGCACAGCCGAAAAAAAGCGGGCCGCAGCCCGCTGAGTGTTGGAGCCTGGGCACCGACGTCGCCACCAGCACCCACCTGACCCTTAGAAACCAGGGATCACAGCGCCCTTGAACTCGGTCTGGATGAACTTGCGCACTTCTTCCGACTGGTAGGCCTTGACCAGCTTGGTCACCCAGGGCTTGTCCTTGTCGGCTTCGCGCACAGCAATCAGGTTGACGTAGGGGCTCTTCGCGCTTTCCTGCGCAATGGCGTCCTTGGCAGGGTTCAGGCCTGCGGACAGAGCGAAGTTGGTGTTGATGGCAGACGCGTCCAGGTCATCCAGCGAACGGGGCAACTGGGCGGCGTCCAGCTCCACGAACTTGATCTTCTTGGGGTTGTCGATCACATCCAGCGGCGTAGCCTTCAGGCCCGCTTCGGGGCGCAGCTTGATCAGGCCCTTATCCTGCAGTACCAGCAGCACGCGGCCGCCATTGGTAGGGTCGTTCGGAATACCGAACTTCGCACCTTGCTTGAGGTCGTTCAGGCTCTTGATCTTCTTGGAGTAGATGCCAATGGGGAAGTTAACGGTGTAGCCCGCAGGCACGAACTTGTAGCCACGATCCTTCACCTGCTGGTCCAGGTAAGGCTTGTGCTGGTAGCTGTTGGCGTCCAGGTCACCCGAAGCCAGCGCGGCATTGGGCTGCACGTAGTCGCTGAACTCAATGACCTGGATCTTCAGGCCGTCTTTCTCGGCAACCTTCTTCACCACTTCAAAAATCTGTGCGTGGGGGCCACCCGTCACGCCAATTTTCAAGGGCTTGTCTTGCGCCATGGCGCTGGCAGAGAAACCAGACACCAGGGCCAGCGCGAGGGCGGATTGCAACAGAGAGCGCTTGTTCACAGAAAACACCTTTCGTATGGAGATGTTTCCGATCGTACGCAGCAATTCTTAAAACTCAAAAGAATAAGTTTTAATTATCTTAGCCAGCAATTGACATGAAGCACATCAACGGTGGCAGCCACGATCGCATGCAGGCTGGGCCCGCCAGCCTCAATGCGCTCCGCGCAGTGCCACGTTGTTGAGCTTGTCCAGGCGTTCTGGCCAGGGCCCGCCCTCGGCGGCTTGCAGCAGGATGCGCGTCCAGGCCACCCAAGCGTCCCACTGCACGCGCTTGTCCCACGAATTGCCCCAGGCGCTGAACAGGTGCAACGCGCTGCTGGCGGCCTGCCTGGCATCGTCGTGACGGCCAGTGGCAAGGTACAACTGCGCCAGTACCATTTGCGGCTCGCCCACCCAAGGGTTGTGGCGCACCGCGCTTTCAAGCACACCCGTGGCCACGTCCAGGTCCACCAAAGGCTGGTCTTGCTGGATGACCGACCAATACAGCGATGCCGCTGCGGCCTCGTTGGCAGCCGACAAATGGTGATTGCAATGGCCAAACACCGGCGGTGTGGGCAGCAAGCCCTTGAGGCCGGGATGCTTCAGCGCTTTGGACAGCCCATTGATCTGGTGCACCATGCGGCCCGTGGGGCGCATGGGCCCCGGCCACAGCGATGCAGCCCAGTGCACCGCCTGCGGCCGGTGCTGCACATGCGGAAAGCGCGAGTAGATATCGTCCTGCCAGCTGAACCACTGCTCAATGGTGTCTGCCATGCTCACGATGGTGAAGGCGGCCACCTCGTAGGGCGTGAGCCGGTGCTGCGTGGCGTCCTTGTCGAGCAGCAGGCTACCGTCCTCCTCCATGCCCTGCCCCAGCACCTTCTGCACAAACTGCGTGCGCGACTGCGTGCAAAACAGGTAGACCAAGTGCTCGGCACTCTCGCCCACCAGCTCACGCAGGCGCGCACGTTCGCTGGCAGGGTCAAACTTGACCAGATCCACAAACGCATTGCCATACACGCTGTGCAGCAAGCCCAGCATGCGCACATCGCGCGGTTGCTGCCACACGGTGAGCGAACGGGTCACCCCCACCAGGTGGTGCCGGAAGGTGCCCGCCTTGTGCCAGTCCTGCCCCACATTGCGGGCCAGCACGGTGGGCAGCACGGGCGCCAGTTCAGGGTCGCGGGCCAGCCACTCGTCATCCAGCAGGGGCTGGGCGCGGGCAAACAGGTCAGGGTCGAAGGTCTGGAACGGAATGGGCATGGTGGTGTTGTCTCCAATCGGGGTTGAGTGGCGTGCTCATGCGGCACGTTGTGGTGCGCCAAGTATGGCGCGAACACACCGAGAAGCCACGCGGTAAAGCCCTTGCCAGAGCAGAACGGTTGGAACAGAAGCTGCTTTGCCTGATACTGCACCAACGTTGTGCCGCGCTTGGCTGCCGGCCATCGCGCCGGGCCTCTCTGCGGCTTCCCCCTCTTTCTTGGCTGACCCACACCTTCCACCAGGCATGGACCACAACCTGACCTTGATCACCACCATCGCTGCCGGATTTGGCGGGGCGCTGGTGCTTGGCTTCATCGCCGAAAAGCTGCGCCTGCCGGCCCTGGTGGGCTACCTGCTGGCCGGCATTCTGATTGGCCCTGCCACGCCGGGTTTTGTGGCCGATGTGCACATGGCCTCGCAGCTGTCTGAAATCGGCGTGATGCTGCTGATGTTTGGCGTGGGCCTGCACTTTTCACTGGGCGACCTGCTCTCGGTGCGCCGTCTGGCGGTGCCAGGCGCGGTGGTGCAGATGAGCGTGGCCACCCTGCTGGGCATGGGACTGGCATGGTGGATGGGCTGGGGCGTGGGCAGCGGTTTGATTTTTGGACTGTCGCTCTCGTGCGCAAGTACGGTGGTATTGCTCAAGGCCCTGGAGGCGCGGGGCGTGCTCGATTCGATGAACGGCCGCATTGCCGTGGGCTGGCTGGTGGTGGAAGACCTGGCCTGCGTGCTGGTGCTGGTGCTGATGCCGCCGCTGGCCGGTTTGCTGGGTGGTGGCGCAGCGCCTGCCGAAGAGGCACGCCCGCTGTGGCAGGCCTTGGGCCAGACCCTGCTGCAGGTGGCGGCATTCATCGCCCTGATGCTGCTGGTAGGCCGCCGCGTGCTGCCCTGGCTGCTGTGGCAGGTGGTGAAAACAGGCTCGCGCGAATTGTTCACGCTGTCGGTGATTGCTGCAGCCATCGGCATTGCCTACGGGGCTTCGGCGCTGTTCAGCGTTTCGTTCGCGTTGGGAGCCTTCTTTGCTGGCACGGTGATGCGCGAATCGGCCCTCAGCCACCGCGCTGCGCAAGAGTCGCTGCCGCTGCGCGATGCGTTCTCGGTGCTGTTTTTTGTATCGGTGGGCATGCTGTTTGAGCCCAGGGTGCTGGTGGAGCAGCCGTTGCCCGTGCTGGGCGTGGTGGCCATCATCATGGTGGGCAAATCGCTGGCGGCATTGGCGCTGGTGCTGTCGTTCCGCTACCCCTTGAACACGGCCCTGACCGTGGCGGCCAGTCTGGCGCAGATTGGCGAGTTTTCGTTCATCCTGGCCGGCCTGGGCGTAGCCCTGGGGCTGCTGCCCGCCGTGGGCATGAGTCTGGTGCTGGCGGGCGCCTTGATCTCGATTGCGCTGAACCCCTTGCTGTTTGCGGCCATTGCGCCGCTGCAAGCCTGGCTGCTCAAACGCTCGGAACTGGCCCGCGAGCTGGAAAGGCGCGACGACCCCTTTGCCGAGTTGCCCATGAGTACCGAACGCAAATATCTGGAAGGGCAAGTGGTGCTGGTGGGCTACGGCCAGGTGGGACGGGGCATTGCCAAGGCACTGGCTGCAGCCAGCATTCCCTGCATCGTGGCCGAACAAAACCGGGAGCTGGTGGAATCACTGCGCCACGCGGGCATTGCCGCCGTGTCGGGCAACGCAGCAGAGCCGGAAGTGCTGATCCAGGCCCATATCGCCAACGCCGCCATCCTGGTCATTGCCATCCCAGACACGCTGCATGTGCGGCAGATGGTTGAAATTGCCCGTGCGCTGAACCCCAACATCGAGATCGTGGTGCGCAGCCACAGCGAAGAAGAATCAGCCCTGCTGCGCGCCGACCAGGTGGGCACGGTGGTGGTGCGCGACGAAGCACTGACCCAGGCCATGACGCGGCATATCCTGCAGCGCTTCGAGGCCGACCCGGCATCAGCATCCGGCCCCCTGCAGGCGAGCCCGCAGCACTGAGGGCGGCGGGCTTCTGCGGATTCAGGGCTCTACAGGCAGCGGCCGCACCAGCCGCACCGGCAGCTTCGCGTCCTTGCTCACGTCCTTGCGCGACTCCCCCGTGCGCAGGTTCACCGCCCAGCCATGCAAATACGACATCTGGTTGACCGTGCTGCCGGTGCGGCTCTGCATCGCGTTGCCATAGGCGTATTGGTTTTGCTGCGCCGACTTCACGTCGGAGGTCGATGTCCAGGTCCAGTCCAGCGGCGCGGCGGGGAACACCGTCAAATCCAGCCCCGGTGGCTGGGCCGATTTGTTGAACAGACGCTGCAGCTCTGGAACGCGCGGCAGGCGCCAGTTCACGCCCTCAGCCTTCCAGCGCTCCACCGCACGGGCCCGGGCCTCGGCGCGGTCCAGCATCAGCGGCTTGCCGGTGCAGGTTTTGCCATCCCAGGCCATGCCCTCCACGCAGCGCGCCCAGATCAGTTTGAGCCGCTCATCGGTGACGTAGGTGCCGTCTGCAGACACCACCAGCCCGTTGGCAGCCACCGGTTCGGCCTGCGCTAATGCGGCACCCGCGCTGGCAAGGCCCAGCCAGGCCATGCACGCGCCCCGCAGCGTGGCCACAGCGGCCCTGCGAGAGATGGACAGAGGTTGAAGACGTTTCATGGCAGCCATTCTTTCATGCACCCGGCCAGGCCGGTAATGCGTTTGTACATCCGCGCGGCCACTTTGCCCAGTTCACCACGGCGCGCTCTGATGCAGATCCAATGCAGTGCTCTGGAGCCCCGCCCTGCTTTTGCACAGGGTTGTGGTCTAGGGTCAATGGCGGCCAATCAATTTGAAACAAAAATAGCTGCCAGCGCTTATCTGGAAAGCGCTGGCAGCTATCAAAAGAGAAGCAAATCGCAGCCGTGGGCTGCGAAGCCCCCAGGCTTTAGCGGTGGCTGAGCTTGCGCACCGCCCAGTCACCCAGGCTTTGCACAGCCTGCACAAAGAAAATCAGCACCAGCACCACGGCCAGCATGATTTCCGGCAGGAAACGCTGGTAGCCGTAGCGGATGCCCAGGTCACCCAGCCCGCCGCCGCCAATGGCGCCCGCCATGGCAGAGTAGCCCGTCAGGCTCACGAAGGTAATGGTCAGGCCCGCCACAATGCCGGGTAGCGCCTCGGGCAACAGCACCTTCCAGACGATCTGGCTGGTGGTGGCGCCCATGGCCTGGGCGGCTTCGACCAAACCGTGGTCCACCTCACGCAAGGCAGACTCCACCAATCGGGCCACAAAGGGCGCCGCAGCAATGGTGAGCGGTACCACGGCGGCGGCCGTGCCGATTGACGAGCCCGTCACAAAGCGCGTGAGCGGAATGATGGCCACCAGCAAGATGATGAATGGCGTGGAACGTACCGCGTTCACCACCCAGCCCACCAGCTTGTTGACGGGGCCGTTTTCCAGCACGCCGCCATGGTCAGTCAACCGCAGAAACACGCCCAGGGGAATGCCCAGCAGAGCCCCCACCACGCCTGAAATGCCCACCATGACGATGGTTTCCCACAGCGAGGTGACGAACAGCTCCAGCATGGCTTCGGTGAAATTTGCAAACATGGCCCTTACCTCCCGCTCTCAACAACTTGCACTTCCACGCCGCTGGCGCGCAAATGCTCTACCGCCCCGTTCAGGCGCGCTGGCTCGCCCGTGACATACAGCGCCAGCGAGCCAAAGGTCTGGTCCTGGATTTCATCGACCTGCCCGTGCAGGATGCTCATGTCCACGCCGTACTCGCGCACCATGCGCGACAGCACCGGCTGGTAGGCGTTGTCGCCCGAGTACGACAGCCGCAGCAACTGGCCTACATGCCCCGGCGCCGTCGTGCGCAACTGGCTGGCCAGCTGTTGCACATGCTGCAGCACGCTGGCGGGCAGCTCTTGCGGCAGGATTTCGTCGATCAGGCTCTTGGTGATGGGCTGCTGCGGGCGGGTGAACACGTCCAGCACGCGCCCTTGCTCCACGATCTGGCCAGCATCGATCACGGCCACGCGGTCGGCCACCTGCTTGATGACCTGCATCTGGTGGGTGATGAGCACCACCGTCAGGCCCAGCTCACGGTTCACTTGGCGCAGCAAGTCGAGGATCGAGCGGGTCGTCTCCGGGTCCAGCGCCGAGGTGGCCTCGTCGCTGAGCAGCACCTTGGGCCGGCTGGCCAGCGCGCGTGCAATGCCCACGCGCTGCTTTTGCCCGCCACTGATCTGCGCGGGGTAGCGGTCGGCCAGCGCGGCCAGGCCCACCAGCTCCAGCAGCGGGCTCACGCGTTCGCGAATGGCGGCTTTGTCCATGCCCGCCAGCTCCAGCGGCAAAGCCACGTTGTCGTACACGGTGCGTGACGACAGCAAGTTGAAGTGCTGGAACACCATGCCGATGTCGCGGCGCGCCTCGCGCAACTGCGAGTCGTTCAACTTGGTCAGGTCGCGGCCATTGACGATGACTTCGCCCCGCGTGGGCCGGTTGAGCAGGTTGATAACGCGCACCAGCGAGCTTTTGCCCGCGCCGCTGCGCCCGATGATGCCGAACACCTCGCCTGGGGTGATCTGCAGGTCAATGCCCCGCAGGGCCTCCACCGGGCCTTGTGAACCCTGGTACGTCTGGGTGATGCCCCGTAAATGAATCATGCAAACAAATCGCGCCGCCCAGGTGCATCACCCGCTGCGGCGCTGGAAAGTTGGGTAAGGGGGTGGACTGTATAACTTCGCTATAAAAAATCAAACCATCGAATAATTACGTCATAAGAAGCGCAGGTTATTAGGCTGCAGCACTGCGCAGACGCAACGACTGCGAAATGACTACGCCCAACGCAATCACCCCCACCGCCGCCGCCGTGAACACCGGCACCAGCCAGCCCCTGTCCACGCTCAATGCCATCAGAAACACCCCGGCGGATTGCCCCAGAAACAGCAGGCACGCAAACAGCGTAACCGCCATGCCCCGCGCCTGCGGCGCCATCTGTGTGGCCTGCGTCTGCAGGGTGTTGTGCAGCATGTAAAAGCCCAGCCCCGCCGCAAAGCAGCCCGCCACAGCCCATGCCACAGAGGGCGACCAGGCCAGTAACAACAAGCCGGTGGCGATGGCGCTGGCACCCAGCAGCGCCAACCCATGCTCACCCAGCAAAGCCAGCCAACGGCGCGCGAACAAGCTGTACACCAGACCGCCAATGCCATACAGCACCATCACACCGCCCGCCGCCGCTGCCGAGAGGCCATACCCCTCCACCATGCGGCTGGGCACAAACGCCAGCGTGCCAAACGCCAGTGCGCCTTCAATGGTGACCACGGTGAGCACCCAGCGCACGCGCGGCATGGCCAGCAGCTGGCGGGTGTTGGCAAGGTAAGCGGCCAATGAAAAAGGCGCAGAGGATTCATGCACGCCGCCAACACCTGGCGTGGTGGCCTTCACCTGCCGCCACAGCAGCGTGGCGGCCGTGGCAAACAAGAACGCCAGCACGCCAAACGCCACGCGCCAGCCCAGCGCCTCTACCGCAAAGCCGCCAAACCACTGGCCGGCCATCATCCCCGACACCGTGGCCACCATCAGCCCGGCCAGGGTTTCCTGGCGCTGTTCGTAGGGCACCTGATCGCCAATCCAGGCCATGCACAGCGGGATGATGCCCGCCGCCGAAGCGCCCATGGCCGCCCGCGACACCACCAGCGCCGTGAGGTTGGGCGCCAGCGCCGTGATGGCGCTGAAGAGCGCACACGCCGACGTGGCCCCCAGCACCACGCGGGTTTTGCCCAGCCGGTCGCCCAGCGGGCCATAAAACAGTTGCAGCACGCCATACGCCACCGCAAAGGCCGCGATCACGGCCGAGGCGTCGCCGGTGCTGACGTTGAACTCCTGAGACAAGGCCGGGAGCATCGGGTCGCACACGCGCATCGAGGCCATGCTGGCAAAAGCCGCCAGCGCCATGAAGCGCAACGTACGTTGGGTGGATTCAGGGGAAGTGGAATGCATGGCGGCGATTGTCACGGCTTCGTCAACGAAGCGCTGGTCGGGGTCTGCAAGGCCCTGCATTCAAGCGCGAGGCGGAAATGCAAACAAAAAAAGGCCGACTGCCACCCAGGGCAATCGGCCTCTTCATTCAGTTTGCAAACAGCGGTGGTTCAGCGCAGCAAGGTCACGCCGGTTTTGGACTGGATCTGCTCAAAGCTCACGCCAGGAGCCAATTCCACCAGCCTCAGGCCTTCGGGCGTCACATCCATCACGCCCAGGTCGGTGATGATGCGGTCCACCACGCCCACGCCCGTCAGGGGCAAGGTGCAGCTGGGCAGAATCTTCAGGTCTTCGGTGCCGTCCTTCTTGCGGGCCACATGCTCCATGAGCACGATCACCCGCTTGACGCCCGCCACCAGGTCCATGGCACCGCCCATGCCCTTGACCATCTTTCCAGGGATCATCCAGTTGGCCAGGTCGCCCTTTTCGCTGACTTGCATCGCGCCCAGGATGGACAGGTTGATCTTGCCGCCCCGGATCATGGCAAACGATTGGTCGCTGCCAAAGATGGATGAGCCCTTGATGGTGGTGACGGTCTGCTTGCCTGCGTTGATCAGGTCGGCATCCACTTCGTCTTCGGTCGGGAAGGGGCCAATGCCCAGCATGCCGTTTTCGGACTGCAGCCACACTTCCTTATCGGCAGGCACAAAGTTGGCCACCAGGGTGGGGATGCCAATGCCCAGGTTCACATAAAAGCCGTCTTCGAGCTCTTGGGCGGCACGGGCCGCCATTTGGTCTTGACTCCACGACATAGTTCGTTCTCCAGCGGTTCAGTGGTGCGGGCTCAGACGCCAGCCTTTTCGGTGATGGTGCGCTTTTCAATGCGCTTTTCGGGCGTGGGGTTGTGCACGATGCGGTGCACGTAAATGCCGGGCAGATGGATCTGGTCGGGCGCCATGGCGCCGGTTTCCACCACCTCTTCCACCTCGACGATGCACAGCTTGCCAGCCATCGCCACCGCAGGGTTGAAGTTGCGCGCCGTCAGGCGGAACTGCAGGTTGCCGGCCTTGTCGGCACGCCAGGCCTTGACCAGCGACACATCGGGCACCAGCGAGCGCTCCATCACATAGGTTTCGCCATCAAACTCGCGCAGCTCCTTGCCTTCGGCCACGATGGTGCCCACGCCGGTTTTGGTGAAGAAGGCAGGAATGCCTGCACCGCCCGCACGCAGCTTTTCGGCCAGCGTGCCCTGGGGGGTGAATTCCAGCTCCAGCTCGCCCGCAAGGTACTGGCGCTCGAACTCTTTGTTTTCACCCACGTACGAAGAAATCATCTTCTTGATCTGCCGGGTCTCCAGCAGCTTGCCCAGGCCAAAGCCGTCCACGCCGGCGTTGTTGGAGATGACCGTGAGGTCCTTCACGGCCGAGTCGCGCAAGGCATCAATCAGGGCTTCCGGGATGCCGCACAGCCCGAAGCCGCCCACGGCCAGCAGCTGGCCGTCAGCCACCACGCCTTCGAGCGCCTTGGCTGCGGAGGGAAATAACTTGTTCACCGCGATCTCCTTGCGAATATTTGGATTGGGATGCACTACGATACTACGTAGACCCGTAAGTAGTACCCCGTAAAGATTTGCCCTCATTGGGGCCCGCCCCGCCCAGAACAACCACCCCGCCCCATGGACGTAGATTACCGATTGGCTTTTGACTTGGCCCCCGTGGGCCTGGTGCTTTCACGCAACCGCACGATGGTGGACTGCAACCGCCATGTGTGCGAAATGTTTGGCGCGTCGCGCGAGGTATTGATGGGCCAGTCGTTCCAGATTCTCTATCCCAGCGCCGATGAGTACGAACGCCTGGGCGCACACATGGCGCCTATCCTCAACGCCAAGGGCCACTACGCCGACAACCGCGTGATGAAGCGCGCCAATGGCGAGCTGTTCTGGTGCCATGTGTCGGGCCGCGCGCTCAATCGCGACGACCCGCACGCCTCGGGCATCTGGAGTTTTGAAGACCTCAGCTCGCAGCGGCCCGTGCGTGCCGAACTAACCGGGCGCGAACGTGAGGTGGCCGCCCGCCTGCTCGAAGGGCTCACCTCCAAGGAAATCGGCAAGGCCCTGGAGATCAGCCATCGCACGGTCGAGATTTACCGCGCCCGCCTTATGCGCAAGTACAACGCATCCACAGCGGCAGACCTGGTGCACAAGCTGCTGGCGGGGCAGTAAACCCCGTCAGGCGGGCTTCTTGGGCCCGTCAATCACCTCGGCGGCCGAGCGGAAGGCATCCACCGCCGTGGGCACGCCGCAGTAAATGCTGGTGTGCAGCAACACCTCTTGAATCTCTTGCGCAGTGGCGCCGTTGTTGAGCGCGCCGCGCACATGGCCCTTAAGTTCATGCTGCTTGCCCAGCGCGGCGAGCAAGGCCACGGTGACCAGGCTGCGTGTTTTCATGTCCAGCCCAGGGCGCTGCCACACATCGCCCCACGCGTTGCGCGTGATGTATTCCTGCATGGGCATGGTGAACTCGGTGGCGTTGGCAAAGGCATTGGCCACAAAGTCTTCGCCCATCACCTGCTTGCGGGTGGCGAGGCCTTTTTCAAAATCTTTGGAAGCGGAAGTTGTCATCGAGGTACTTTCTGGAAAGGGAAGAAACTGCGGCGGCAATCCTATGATGATGCGTCGGCAAATCAAGCCGTGCACCACAAGAACCGGAGACACACCATGACCACGCCCCGCTTTCCCCACCCCGACCTCAACAGCCTGCCTGAAGACATCCGTGCCCGCATCCTGGAAGTGCAGGAAAAGGCGGGCTTCATTCCCAACGTCTTCCTGGCATTTGCGCGCCGTCCGGCCGAATGGCGGGCCTTCTTCGCATACCACGATGCCCTCATGCTCAAAGAAGAAGGCAGCCTGACAAAGGGTGAGCGCGAGATGATCGTCACCACCACCAGCGCGGCCAACCAGTGCCTGTATTGCGTGGTGGCCCATGGCGCCATCTTGCGCATCTACGAGAAAAAACCTCTGGTGGCCGACCAGGTGGCGGTGAACTACCGCAAGGCAGACATCTCGCCACGCCAGCGCGCCATGCTCGACTTTGCGATGAAGGTCTGCCAGAACTCGCACGCCATCGAAGAGACCGATTTCACCGCCCTGCACGCCCATGGTTTTGACGACGAGGACATCTGGGACATCGCTGCCATCACGGCGTTTTTCGGGCTGTCCAATCGCATGGCCAGCTTCGCGGGCATGATGCCCAACCCCGAGTTTTACGCCATGGGTCGTCTGCCCAAAACCAAGGCATGACGCGGCTGCGCTGGCTTCTGCACACGGCGGCCAGCGGGCTTGCCAGCCTGGGCTGCGCGGGGGCAGTGGCGGGCGGGTTTCAATGGGTGGCGGGCCAACCCAACGCCCTGCCCCTGCACCCCTTGCCTATCGCGCTGCCAGCGGGTCGCTTGCAGCCCTGGCCCAGCCATTCGCTGTTGCACAACGGCGGGCAACCGCCCACTTATTGGGTCGCAGCAGGCCTGGGTGTGCAGCGCCTGGGCATCGAAGACCACCCCCTGGCCGCAGCGTGGCGTGTTGAAGCCACGGCCACTTGCGCCCGACTGATCAACGTGCCCCTCAGTGAAGCCAAAGGGCCAGATGTGCGCGCGGTGCAGCACAGCGAACTGCTGCCCATGACCTGCGCCGCAGGCTTTACCGACGACTGCACCAGCACCGACGGCCAATTGCGCATCCACACCACCTTTGCCGGCACGCAACGCGTGCGCACTGTGCGGGGCGGCTTTTATGGCACCGAAGGGCGCATCCCGCAGACGCTGCACACAGGCACCCGCACGCTCACCATCACGCATGTCCCCTCTGGTCGCCACCTGCAAATGGTAGAGCGACTGAACGACACCGCCGTCTACACGGCCCCCCAAACGGCCATCCGTTACCTGCCGGGCCTGCAACGCGTGCTGCTAGTGGGTGCTGCGCAAGACCGGGGCATGCCGCTGTGGCAGTGCGTGGTGCTGCCTTGAACGCAGACTAAGCCAACCCACCCAGCAGGGTGTCGGCAGAAGTTTGCTCTTTATTTGATAGCTGCCAGCGCTTACTGAGAAGGCGCTGCAGCCACTTTTCATTAGATTTCACTCAACCTAGTCCACCAAGGTCCGCATCCAGTCAGGCAGCGTGATGGCCTTTTGCTGCGGGAAATCCACCCAGATCGTGGTGGCCCCACCCGCTGCGCAGATCACGCCGAACTCATCCACTCGCTCCATCGTGCCCCAGGTTTCAAAGGTGGTGCGGCCGGGGTCGCTCACGTACAGCTTGAGCAGCACGTCCGCAGGGTATTCAAGCTGGCGATAGAAGTTGCAGAAGGCGTTGACGATGACTGGCCCCTGGCCATCGGGCGCGGGGTTGCAGCCCACAGAGCGCATCCATTCGATGCGCGCTGTCTCCAGGTAGCGAAAGTACACCGTGTTGTTGACATGGCCCATGGCGTCCATGTCGCCCCAGCGCACGGGGAAGCGCATCTCGTAAACCAGCTTTTTGGCTTCAGGAATTTCAATCCGCATCACCCGCCCCCGCTGCCTATCGCGCCACGCACATCAAACCGCAAAGCCATCGTCTGCGGCAATCACCGCGCCGTTGATGAAATGGCTCTGGTCGCTGGCCAGCATCACCAGCAGTGCGTCCAGGTCTTCGGGGCTGCCCACGCGCTTGCGCGGCAGCATGTTCACCAGCTTCTGGCCTTGTTCGGTCTGCCAGTGGTGGTGGTTGATTTCGGTGTCGATGTAACCAGGGCAGATGGCGTTGGTGTTGATGCCGAACTTGCCCCACTCCAGCGCCATGGCGCGCGTCATCTGCACCACGGCGGCCTTGCTCATGCAATAGGCGCCAATCTGCGGCAGCACCTTCAGGCCGGCCATCGAGGCAATGTTGATGATGCGCCCACCCGTGAAGCTGCCAGGTGCCGCGCCGCGCGAGCGGGCCAGCATGCGCTTGCCCACCTCTTGCGCCACAAAGAAGGCGCCCTTGACGTTGGTGTTGAAGATGAAGTCGTAGTCCTCAGGCGTCACGTCCTGGATGCGCTGGGTGGTGCTCACGCCCGAGTTGTTGACGAGGATGTCGATGGAGCCCATCTCCGTCTCGGCATGTGCCACGGCGGCTTTGATGGAATCGTGGTCCGTCACGTCCAGCTCCACCACATGGGCGTCGCCGCCCTCGCCTTCAATGCGGGCGCGCAGCTCCTTGAGCTTTTCGATGCGGCGGCTGGCCAGCACCACGCCCGCACCCGCACGGGCCAGGGTGCGCGCGAACTGGGCGCCAAGGCCGCTGGAAGCGCCGGTCACGAAGGCCACGCGGCCAGACAGGTCGATGCTGTATGCCATTTGAATTTCCTCCAAATTCCGAAAAATAGAACGATCGTTCGATTGTGTGCGTTCGCTTGCATACAATCAGTCCCCAGCCAGACAGTGGACGCACCATTGCCGGTAGAAAATCAAACCATTATCAAACGCCCGACGAGACGCTCATGACAAACGAAGAAATTCTTGCCCAGTACGGTCCCCGCGAATCCATGGAGTACGACGTGGTGGTGGTCGGCGGTGGCCCTGCCGGTCTGTCGACAGCTATTCGCCTCAAGCAACTGGCCGCTGAAAACGGCAAGGATGTGTCCGTGGTGGTGCTGGAAAAAGGCTCTGAGGCCGGCGCGCACATTCTCTCGGGCGCCATCATGGACCCCAAGGCCCTGACCGAGCTGATCCCCGACTGGAAGGCCAAGGGCGCGCCACTGAACCAGCCCGTCACCGACGATGCCTACATCTTCCTGAGCAAGAAGTCGGGCTTTCGCGTGCCCAACCCGCTGCTGCCCCCCTTTGCACACAACCACGGCAACTACATCGTGAGCCTGGGCGCCGTCACCAAGTGGCTGGCCGAGCAGGCTGAAGCCCTGGGCGTGGAAATCTTCCCCGGCTTCGCGGCGGCTGAGGTGCTGTACAACGAAGACGGCTCGGTGCGTGGCGTGGCCACGGGCAACCTGGGTATCAGCAAGGAAGGCGAGCCCACTGACAACTTCCAGCTCGGCATGGAACTGCTGGGCAAGTACACGGTGTTTGCCGAAGGCGCACGCGGCCACCTGGGCAAGCAGCTGATCGCCAAGTACCACCTGGACGAAGGCCGTGACCCGCAAAGCTTCGGCATCGGCATCAAGGAACTGTGGGAAATCGACCCCAAGCGCCACCAGCCCGGCTTTGTGATGCACACCGCCGGTTGGCCCATGGAAAACGACACCTACGGTGGCGCGTTCCTTTACCACCTGGAAGGCAACAAGGTCGCCGTCGGTTTCGTGACGGGTCTGGGCTATTCCAACCCCTACCTCAGCCCGTTTGAAGAATTCCAGCGCTGGAAGACGCACCCCAACGTTCGCTACTACTTCGAGAACGAGAAGGGCGAAATCACCGCCAAACGCCTGTCGTACGGCGCGCGCGCCATCAACGCCAGCGGCATCAACGCGCTGCCCAAGACGGTGTTCCCTGGCGGCGCGCTGGTGGGCTGCAACGCGGGCTACCTCAACGTGGGCCGCATCAAGGGCAGCCACGCCGCCATCAAGACCGGCATGCTGGCGGCCGAAGCCGCCTATGAGGCCGTGGTGGCAGGCCGCCAGCACGACGAGCTGAGCGCCTACCCCAAGGCGTTTGAGGCCAGCTGGCTGCACACCGAGCTGAACAAGGACCGCAACTTCAAGAACTGGTTCAAATACGGCCTGACCACCGCCACGCTGATGAACGGCTTTGAGCAGTTTGTGCTGCGCGGCCACATCCCCTGGACGCTGCACCGCGACAAGCCCGACCACGCCTACCTGAAGCCTGCAGCGCAGTGCAAGCCCATCGACTACCCCAAGCCCGATGGCAAGCTGACGTTTGACCGCCTCTCCAGCGTGTTCATCAGCAACACCAACCACGAAGAGAACCAGCCTGCGCACTTGACGCTCAAGGACGCCAGCGTGCCGGTGAAGATCAACCTGGCGAAGTACGCCGGCCCCGAGGCACGCTACTGCCCCGCCGGGGTGTACGAGTTTGTGCCCGACACCACCAAGGGCGGCGATGCCCAGCGCCTGCAGATCAACGCGCAAAACTGCGTGCACTGCAAGACCTGCGACATCAAGGACCCCACACAGAACATCGTGTGGGTGACGCCCGAAGGCGGTGGCGGCCCGAACTACGCTGGCATGTAAGACTGCAAAAACCATAGCACCTCGCGCTGGAAGGGCCTGCCGTGCAGGCCCTTTTTCTTTATACGGCCGGTGGCGGCGTGAATAGCCGAGCACCCGCGTGGGACGGCTGCCGCCAGCAGGCAGCCTGCCAGGTGCAGCGAAGTAAACTCATGGGCTGGCCCCAACGCAGCCTCAGCAGGGCCAGCGGTATCTCTCCCCCCCAGAAAGTCCCCGAAGATGAACTTGAAGCAATTGCCCTGGATGTCCCTGGGCGCCCTCGCCCTGGCCGTAGCCGCCATCTCCCCCGCCAGTGCGCAGCAAAAATCCGTGGCCGTGACGGCCATCGTGGAACACCCGGCCCTCGACTCCGTGCGCGACGGTGTGCAGGCAGCCCTGAAAGAAGCAGGCTTCGAATCCGGCAAGAACCTGAAGTGGCAGTACCAAAGCGCCCAGGGCAACACCGGCACCGCCGCGCAGATCGCCCGCAAGTTCGTGGGTGACAATCCCGACGCCATCGTGGCCATTGCCACGCCCTCGGCCCAGGCCGTGATTGCATCGACCAAGACGGTGCCCGTGGTGTTCTCCGCAGTGACTGACCCCGTGGCCGCCAAGCTGCTCAAAGACTGGGAGCCATCGCGCGGCAACGTGACCGGCGTGTCAGACCTGCTGGCGCTGGACAAGCAGATGGAACTGGTCAAGCAAGTGGTGCCCAACGCCAAGCGCGTGGGCGTGGTCTACAACCCCGGCGAAGCCAACTCGGTGGTCGTGGTCAAGCAATTGCAGACCCTGTTGCCCAAGCTGGGCATGACGCTGGTGGAAGCCGCAGCACCCCGCTCGGTGGACGTGAGCAGCGCCGCACGCAGCCTGATCGGCAAGGTCGATGTGATCTACACCAGCACCGACAACAACGTGGTGTCGGCCTACGAGGCACTGGTGAAGGTGGGCCAGGACGCCAAGATCCCACTCGTAGCATCCGACACCGACAGCGTCAAGCGCGGCGCCATCGCTGCCTTCGGCATCAACTACCGCGACCTGGGCGAGCAGACCGGCCGCATGGTGGCGCGCATCCTCAAGGGTGAAAAGCCTGGCGACATCAAGCCCGAGATCAGCACCAAGATGGAACTGTTCGTGAACCCCGGCGCTGCCGAAAAGCAGGGCGTGAAGCTGTCCGACGCGCTGGTCAAGTCGGCCGCGCAAGTGGTGCAGTAAGCACCGCCGTGCTGCAGGGCTGGGCGTATGCCCGGCCCCTCCGGCAGGAGCCATGCCCCGCGTGGCTCCTGCTTTGTTTTTCCCCTTGCTGGCCCCGCTGCCCATGTCCTTCTTTTCCCTGCTCGGCGCCGTTGAAATCGGCCTGATCTTCAGCCTGGTGGCCCTGGGCGTTTTCATTTCGTTCCGGCTGCTGCGCTTTCCTGACCTCACGGTGGATGGCAGCTTTCCGCTGGGCGGCGCCGTCTGCGCCATTCTAATTTCCACCGGCACCAACGCCTGGGTGGCCACGCTGGCTGCCACGGCGGCAGGTGCCGTGGCCGGGCTGATCACCGGCTGGCTCAACGTCAAGCTCAAGATCATGGACCTGCTGGCCAGCATCCTGATGATGATTGCGCTGTACTCCATCAACCTGCGCATCATGGGCGGGCCCAACGTGCCCCTCATCAACGACCCCACGCTGTTCGTGCTGCTGCAGCCCGAAGGCATGCAGGACTACATTGCGCGCCCGCTGATCCTCGCCGTCATCGTGGTGGCCGCCAAGCTGCTGCTGGACTGGTTCTTTGCTACCGAACGCGGCCTGGCCATTCGCGCCACCGGCTCAAACGCCCGCATGGCCCGCGCGCAGGGCGTGAACACCGGCGCCATGCTGCTGCTGGGCATGGCCATTTCCAACGGGCTGGTGGGCCTGGCGGGTGCGCTGTTTGCGCAAACGCAGGGTGGCTCCGACATTTCCATGGGCATCGGCACCATCGTCATCGGGCTGGCTGCCGTGATCGTGGGCGAGAGCATCCTGCCCTCGCGCCGCCTGATCTATGCCACGCTGGCGGTCATCATCGGCGCCATCGCCTACCGCTTCTTCATTGCTCTGGCGCTCAACAGCGACTTCATCGGCCTCAAGGCGCAAGACCTGAACCTGGTCACCGCCGTGCTGGTGGCCGTGGCGCTGGTGATTCCGCAGCTCAAGCGCAAGTTCGCCAAGCGCAAGCCGTCCTGAACCCGCGCACCGAAAGAGCCCCATGCTGAGCGCCCAACACCTCGAAATCACCTTCAACCCCGGCACGCCGATTGAAACCCGCGCATTGCGCGGCATGTCGCTGGACATTCCGGCCGGGCAGTTCGTCACCGTCATCGGCTCCAACGGCGCCGGCAAGTCCACCTTTTTGAACGCCATTTCGGGCGACCAGACGGTGGACAGCGGCCGCATCGCCATCGATGGCGTGGACGTCACACGCATGCCCGTGTGGGCCCGCGCCGAGCGCGTGGCCCGCGTGTTCCAAGACCCGATGGCGGGCACCTGCGAAGACCTCACCATCGAAGAGAACATGGCACTGGCCCAGCGCCGTGGCACGTTCCGCAACCTGGGCCGCGCCGTCAAGGCATCGATGCGCGAGGGCTTTCGCGAGCGCCTGGCCACGCTGGGCCTGGGGCTGGAAAACCGCCTGACTGACCGCATCGGCCTGCTCTCGGGCGGCCAGCGCCAGGCCGTGAGCCTGCTGATGGCAGCGCTGCAGCCCTCGCGCATTCTGCTGCTCGACGAGCACACCGCCGCACTCGACCCGCGCACCGCCGACTTCGTGCTGCGCCTGACCGAGCGCATCGTGGCCGAACAGAAGCTCACCACCATGATGGTCACGCACAGCATGCGCCAGGCGCTGGATGTGGGCGACCGCACGGTGATGCTGCACCAGGGCCAGGTGGTGCTGGATGTGTCGGGCGAAGAGCGCAAGCGCCTGGATGTGCCCGACCTGCTGCAGATGTTCGAGAAGGTGCGCGGCGAAAAGCTGGCCGACGACGCGTTGCTGCTGGGCTGACAGCAGCCAGCCACCCCACCAAAACGCTACTGAATTGATAGCTGCTGGCGCTTACTGGGTAAGCGCCAGCAGCTATTTTTGTTCATAACGCCCCCATTACACGCCCAACGGCAGGTCTGCTTTTTTCAGCGTGCGCAGCACAAAGCTCGATCGGCTGTGGCGGATGCCCTTGATCTTGTAGAGCTTCTCACGCAGCAGGCGCTCGTAGTCGCGCGTGTCTTTCACCACGATGCGCAGCAGGTAGTCGTAGTCGCCCGATACCAGGTGCGCCTCGATCACCTCCGGGATGCTGGCCAGCGTTTCGCCAAACTTCTCCAGCGTGTTGTCTGAATGGCTGTCGAGCGTGACCTGTACCAGCACCGTATCGGCCAAATCGAGCGCCTGCGGGTTGATACGCACCGTGTAGCCCTGGATCACCCCGGCCTCTTCCATCTTCTTGATGCGCCCCCAGCACGGCGAAGGGCTCAGCCCCACGGCCTGCCCAATCTCTTGCAGGCTGGCTCGGGCGTCGGCCTGCAATACAGCGAGAATTTTTCGATCAATCTTATCCATGGCGCCCATTATTCCGCCACAGACACCAAATCAGAATATTTTTCTGTTTTATTCAAAATTTGAAGACAAAACAGAAAACAAAACCGGGGCGCAGTCTGCATACTCACTGCATCAAGGCGCTCTTACCGGAGCCGCCCCAACTGCCAAGGCCCCGGCTGGTTACCGCCAGCACGGGGCGCTTGCCATTTGGGGCCCACTGCACTGCAGGGCAGACTGCGCAGTTGCCCAGGCGACTGATAAGCACACTTACCAGCACAAACCCCGATGCTCTGGCGCGACAGAGGCCAACATAATGGCTCTGAACCGGCGCGCCACCGTGGCTGCGCCCCACCACAGGAGACACCATGCAATTGACCAAACTCGTCGTCGGCCTGAGCCTTGCTTTGGGCTTTGTTGCCACAGCGGCCGCGCAGACCACCATGCGCATCAGCATCTCGACGGCGCAGAACTCGCACCAGGGCGTGGCCATCGACACGTTTGCCAAGGAAGTGGAAAAGCGCACGGGCGGCCGCTACAAGGTGCAGACCTTCTACAACGGTGCGCTGGGCGGTGAGCGCGAATCCATCGAAGCCGTGCAGCTGGGCACGCAAGAGCTGGCCTTCAGCTCCAGTGGCCCCATCCCCAACTTCGTGCCCGAGACCAAAATCCTCGACGTACCCTTCCTCTTCCGCGACAAGGCCCATGCCCGCGCGGTGCTCGATGGCCCCATCGGCCAAGAGCTGCTGGCCAAGTTTGACGCCAAGGGCTTCAAGGCCTTGGCCTGGGCAGAAAACGGCTTCCGTCACATGACAAACAGCAAGCGTTCGGTGAACGGCCCTGAAGACCTCAAGGGCCTGAAGATGCGCACCATGGAAAACCCCGTGCACATCGCTGCCTACAAGGGCTTTGGCATCATCACCACGCCCATGGCCTTCCCTGAAGTGTTCACTGCTCTGCAACAAGGCACCGTGGACGGCCAGGAGAACCCGCTGCCCGTGATCATCTCGGCCAAGTTCGACCAGGTGCAAAAGCACTTGACGCTGACGGGCCACGTCTACTCGCCCTGCATCTTCGTGATGAACAAGGCCGCGTTTGACAAGCTCAGCGCTGCAGACAAGCAGGCCTTCATCGACGCCGCCAAGGAAGGCACCAAGGCCAACCGCGCCCGTGTGGACGAAGACGACGCCAAGGGCGTGGCCGACCTGCGCGCCAAGGGCATGACGGTGGTGGACAACCCCGACAAGGCCAAGTTTGTGGCGGCACTGGCCCCAGTGAACGCCGAGTTTGAAAAGCAATTCGGCAAGGCCACACTCGACAAGATCCGTGCCGTGAAGTAATCGCATGGCCCTGGCGTTTTCGCTACATAAATCATAGCTAGTACCGCCCGTTGGCATTGCGCCAACGGGCTTTTTCGTTCATGAAAAAAACTTTTCTTCAAATAGAGCGGTGGACCACCGGCGCAGCCATGGCAGCGGCCTGCCTGATGCTGGCCATCGCCTCGTCGCTGGGCATGTTCCAGATCGTGATGCGCTTCGTGCTGGAGCAGCCTGCCGAGTGGACCGAGGTGCTCATCCGCTTCAGCCTCATCTGGATGGTGTTTCTGGCCATTCCCGCAGCCTTTCGCCAAGGGGCGATGGTGAGCGTGGACGTCCTCTACCGCTGGAGCCCGCCAGCCCTGCGCCGCGTGCTGGATGCGGTGGTGAGCCTGGCCGCGCTGGCGCTGATCGCGGTGATCGTCTGGTTTGGCTGGGACTATGCCAAGCGCGGCGGCGTGCAGACCATGGCGGGGCTGGAATCGGTGTCCATGTTCTGGGCTTATCTGGCGCTGCCCGTGGGTGGGCTGTTCAGCGCAGTAGGAATCATCGGCAACTGGGTTGACCCCCAACGCCAGGAACTGGAGACAGCGCAATGACCACCACCATGCTTTTCACCATGGTGTTGTGCTTTGCACTCACCGTCTCGGTGGCCGTGTCCATCGGGCTTGCGTCCATTCTGGGCATTCAGGTATCCAACGCCAACATGCTGATCTCGGTGAAGGAAATGTTCGCCTCGATCAACAAGTTTCCGCTGGCGGCCATTCCGTTCTTCATTCTGGCCGGCAACCTGATGGAAACCGGCGGCATCTCGCGCCGCCTGGTGGAATTTGCCAAGAGCATTGTGGGCGGCGTGCAAGGCGGCCTGCCCATGACCTGCGTGCTCACCTGCATGATCTTTGCGGCGGTGTCGGGCTCGTCTGTGGCCACCACGTTTGCGATTGGCGCCATTTTGATTCCTGCGCTCATCAAGCACGGCTACCCCACCAGCTACGCAGCAGCCCTGCAGGCCACCAGTGCCGAGCTGGGCGTGATCATTCCACCCTCCATCCCCATGATTCTTTACGGCGTGAGCGCCGAAGTGTCGATTGGCGAGCTGTTCATCGCGGGCTTTGGCCCCGGCATCCTCATCAGCCTGGCGCTGATGGCGTTTGTGTGGGTGTACTGCAAGATCAAAGGCTGGGGCAAGAACGATGGAGATGGGCGCCTGTCCTTGGGCCGTGCCACCTTGCAGGCGGGCTGGGCGCTGCTGATGCCCGTCATCATCCTGGGCGGCATCTATGGCGGCGTGTTCACCCCCACCGAAGCCTCGGCCGTGGCGGTGTTCTATGCACTCCTCGTGGGCGTGGTGATCTACCGCGAGATCAAGGTGAAAGACCTGTACGCCATCCTGCGCAAGTCGGCGCTCTCGTCGGCCGTGATCATGTTCATCATTGCCAACGCCGGGCTGTTTGCCTTCCTCATCACCCGCGCTGGGGTGCCCGATGCGATTGGTCGCTGGCTCGAAGCCGTGCTGCAGTCGCCCACCATGTTCCTGCTGGGGGTGAATGCTGCGCTGTTCATCATCGGCATGTTCATCGAGACCAGCGCCGCCATCATCGTGCTGGCGCCCATCCTTGCGCCGGTGGCGATGCACTTTGGTGTGGACCCGGTGCACTTCGGGCTCATCATGGTGGTGAATCTGGCGCTGGGCATGATCACGCCGCCCTTTGGCGTGAACCTGTTTGCGGCCTGCACAGTGGCCAAGATTTCTCTCGATCGCATCGTCGGCCACCTGCTGCCGTTCGTGGGCGTGATCCTGGTGTGCCTGCTGGTCATCACCTATGTGCCATCGCTATCGTTGGGACTGCGCGACCTCGTCTACGCAAAGTAGGCTTACAATCGCGGCCGTCAGGAGAGAGTGCCCCGCCCCTCGACAAGGAGTAGCGAGCGGTACCGCCGAAGGCGCAGGCAGCAGCCGAACGCTCAGGCAAAAGGACTGACAACCGCCCGCAGTGATGCGGGCGTTCCCTTGCTGGAGAGAGGTGGCTCGCACAGTGCGTGATGAGGCCATCCACCGAAGGAGCAAACCGCACGGCCAGCCAGGGCGCTGCGGTGAATCTCTCAGGTAAAGCGGACAGCAGGGCAAATTCCGTAACCCACCGGGTTGCGGCCCCTATTTGCCCTGGAGTCATCCTATGTCCGCAGCCTCTTCCGCACCTGCCACGCCAGCCGCTCCCCTGCTCACCACCCCGCTGAACGCATTGCACATCGAACTGGGTGCCCGCATGGTGCCGTTTGCCGGTTACTCCATGCCCGTGCAGTACCCCGCTGGCCTGATGGCCGAGCACGTACACACCCGCACCGCCGCAGGCCTGTTCGACGTGTCGCACATGGGCCAGCTCAAGCTCATCGGAGCGGATGCTGCTGCCGCGTTTGAAACGCTGATGCCTGTGGACGTGATCGACCTGCCCGTGGGCAAGCAGCGTTACGGCCTGCTGCTGACCGACGAAGGCACCATCATCGACGACCTGATGTTTTTCAACCAGGGCGTGGTGGACGGCGAGCCTACGCTGTTCGTCATCGTGAATGGCGCGTGCAAGGTGGGTGACATTGCCCACATCCAGGCGCGCATCGGCCAGCGCTGCAAGGTCGTGCCCATGCCCGACCACGCCCTGCTGGCGCTGCAAGGCCCGCAAGCTGCCACCGCCCTCGCCCGCCTGGCACCCGGCGTGGAAAAGCTGGTGTTCATGACCGGTGGCGCGTTCAGCATTGCAGGCTGCGACTGCTTTGTGACCCGCAGCGGCTACACCGGTGAAGACGGTTTTGAAATCTCGGTGCCCGCCGCACAGGCCGACACCTTGGCCCGCGCCCTGCTGGCCCAGCCCGAAGTCAAGCCCATTGGCCTGGGCGCGCGCAACTCGCTGCGCCTGGAAGCCGGCTTGTGCCTGTATGGCAACGACATCGACACCACCACCACGCCCCCTGAAGCTGCACTGAACTGGGCCATCCAGAAGGTGCGCCGCACCGGCGGTGCCCGTGCAGGCGGCTTCCCCGGCGCCGACAAGGTGCTGGCCCAGATCGACAACCCCGCCACGCTGGCACGCAAGCGCGTGGGCCTGGTGGCGCTGGAGCGTGTGCCCGTGCGCGAACACACCGAACTGCAAAGCACGGACGGCCAGAAGATTGGCGAAGTGACCAGCGGCCTGCTGGGCCCCACCGTCAACGAACCCATCGCCATCGGCTACGTCACGCCCGCCTTCGCAGCGGTGGGCACACGCGTCAACGCCATGGTGCGCGGCAAGGCCGTGCCCATGGAAGTGCGCGCCATGCCTTTCGTGCCTGCCAACTACTACCGCGGATAAGCGCCCCAAGCGCGCCACCCCCCGGCGCAGAACGGCCCGCCACAAAACGGGCCAAGCCGCTTACATTGCAGATTCCTAAACTTTTTCAATTGCTTGAGGAGCTCCCCATGACCGTCAAATTCTCCAAAGACCACGAGTGGATCAACGCCGCTGATGCCAACGCCGCTGTGGTGGGCATCACCGTGCATGCGCAAGACGCGCTGGGCGACGTGGTGTTTGTGGACCTGCCCGAAGTGGGCAAGACCTTCGCGCAAGGCGAAGTGGCTGGCGTGGTCGAGTCGGTGAAAGCCGCTGCAGACGTGTACATGCCCGTCACCGGCGAAATCGTGGAAGTGAACGAAGCACTGCGCGCTGACCCGTCCCTCGCCAACAGCGATCCGCTCAACGCTGGCTGGTTCTTCAAGGTCAAGCTGGCCGACGCTGCGCAGCTCAACGACCTGATGGACGAGACTGCCTACAGCGCCTTTGCTGCCAGCGCCTGATCCTTTCACTATAAAAACCATAGCTGCCAGCGCTTATTCCTGAAGCCTTCAGAGCCAAAAACCTCTGAAACAGGAAGCACACAGCGCGGCAGCTTTTCTTTCACCCTCTCACCCCTGCCCGCACCATGAACGCGCCCGCCCTGCCCCTGTCTGCGCTTGAGAACGCCGCCGAATTCCTGCCCCGCCACATCGGCATCGACGCAGCGGACGAAGCCCACATGCTGTCCGTGATTGGCGAGGCCTCGCGCCGCGCGCTCATCGACTCCATCGTGCCGCGCTCCATCGCGCGCACGCAGGCCATGGACCTGCCCCCGGCCACCACCGAGGCAGCGGCGCTGGCCGAGCTCAAGGCCATTGCGGGCAAGAACCAGCTACTCAAGAGCTTTATCGGCCAGGGCTACTACGGCACGCACACGCCGGGCGTCATCCTGCGCAACATTCTGGAAAACCCCGCCTGGTACACCGCCTACACGCCCTACCAGGCTGAAATCTCCCAGGGCCGCATGGAAGCCCTGGTCAACTTCCAGACCATGGTGTGTGACCTGACGGGCATGCCCATTGCCAATGCATCCATGCTCGACGAAGCCACGGCGGCTGCCGAGGCGATGACGCTGGCCAAGCGCTCGGTCAAGAGCAAGAGCAACGTGTTCGTGGTGGCGGGCGATGCACACCCCCAGACCATTGAAGTGATCCAGACCCGCGCCAAGCCCCTGGGCCTGGAAGTGCGCCTGGCCAACTCGGCCGAAGAATGGAACACCCTGCTGGACGGCGACTACTTCGCCGCGCTGGCCCAATACCCCGCCACCCACGGCCGCATTGACGACCTGCGCGCTGACGTGGAAAAGGCCCATGCCAAGCAAGCCGCCTTCATCGTGGCGGCCGACCTGCTGGCCCTCACGCTGATCACGCCGCCCGGCGAACAAGGCGCCGACATCGTGGTCGGCACCACCCAGCGCTTTGGCATGCCCATGGGCGCCGGTGGCCCCCACGCTGCCTACATGGCCTGCCGCGACGAATTCAAGCGCAGCATGCCCGGCCGCCTCGTGGGCGTGAGCGTGGACGTGCATGGCAAGCCCGCCTACCGCCTGGCGCTGCAAACGCGCGAACAGCACATCCGCCGCGAAAAGGCGACCTCCAACATCTGCACCGCGCAGGTGCTGCCCGCCGTCATCGCCAGCATGTACGCCGTGTACCACGGCCCAGAAGGCCTCAAGCGCATTGCCCAGCGCGTGGCCAGCTACACCGCCATCCTGGCGCAAGGCCTGAAGCAACTGGGCGCCCCCGTGCGTGAACAAGCCAGCTTCGACACGCTGAGCCTGCACACCGGCGCCGCTACCAAATCCATAGCTGCCCGCGCTGTATCCATGGGCGCTAACCTGCGAATTTACTTTGAAGAATACCTGTGCATCTCGCTGGACGAGACCACGACACGCGCCGACATCGAGCTGCTGTGGAAGGTGTTCGCCAAAGACGGCCAGCAGCTCCCCACCTTCGACGCCTTTGAAAACGGCGTGGAGTCGCTGATCCCCGCCGCCCTGCGCCGCACCAGCAGCTACCTCACACACCCGGTGTTCAACACCCACCACTCCGAAACCGGCATGTTGCGCTACATCCGCGCGCTGTCTGACAAAGACCTGGCCCTGGACCGCAGCATGATCCCGCTGGGCTCGTGCACCATGAAGCTCAACGCCACCAGCGAGATGATTCCCATCACCTGGCCCGAATTTGCCAACGTGCACCCCTTCGCCCCTGCCGACCAGCAGCAAGGCTACAAGGAGCTGGACGAACTGCTGCGCGCCTGGCTGTGCCAGGCCACCGGCTACGCCGGCATCAGCCTGCAGCCCAATGCAGGTTCGCAAGGCGAATATGCCGGCCTGCTGGCCATCAAGGGCTACCACGAATCGCGGGGTGAAGGCCACCGCAACATCTGCCTCATCCCCAGCAGCGCCCACGGCACCAACCCCGCCAGCGCGCAAATGGTGGGCATGCAGGTGGTGGTGACCGCCTGCGACGCCAACGGCAACGTGGACATGGCCGACCTCAAGGCCAAGTGCGAGCAGCACAGCGCCAACGTGGCCTGCATCATGATCACCTACCCCAGCACGCACGGCGTGTTTGAAACCAGCGTGAAGGAACTGTGCGCCCTGGTGCACAGCCATGGCGGCCGCGTGTACGTGGACGGCGCCAACATGAACGCCCTGGTCGGCGTGGCCGCCCCTGGTGAGTTCGGCGGCGACGTGAGCCACCTGAACCTGCACAAAACCTTCTGCATCCCCCACGGCGGTGGCGGCCCCGGCGTCGGCCCCGTCTGCGTGGTGGAAGACCTGGTTCCCTTCCTGCCCGGCCATGACACCGGCGGCGTGAAGGGCGGCGTGGGTGCCGTCAGCGCCGCGCCCCTGGGCAACGCCGCCGTGCTGCCCATCAGCTGGATGTACATCCGCATGATGGGCGCCGAAGGCCTGAAGGCCGCGACCGAAACCGCCATCCTGAGCGCCAACTACATCAGCGCCCGCCTCAAGGACCACTACCCCACGCTGTACGCCAGCGAAGGCAAGGATGGAAAAAGCGGCCATGTGGCCCACGAATGCATTCTGGACCTGCGCCAGCTCAAGGACACCAGCGGCGTGATGGCCGAAGACGTGGCCAAGCGCCTGATTGATTACGGCTTCCACGCCCCCACGCTGAGCTTCCCTGTGCCCAACACGCTGATGGTGGAGCCCACCGAGAGCGAAACCCTGTTTGAGCTGGACCGCTTCATCGACGCGATGATCTCCATCCGCGAGGAAATCCGCCAGATCGAAAACGGCCAACTGCCGCAGGACAACAACCCGCTCAAGAACGCGCCCCACACGGCAGAGAGCCTGCTGGCCGCCGATTGGAACCGCCCCTACACCCGCGAAGCCGCCGCCTACCCCGTGGCCGCCCTGCGCAGCAACAAATACTGGTCGCCCGTGGGCCGGGTGGACAACGTCTACGGCGACCGCAACCTGTTCTGCAGCTGCTTGCCGGTGAGCGAATTGGCGTAAAGGCCGCTGATGCAGCGCTGTGATGGCGCTGCCCATGAAAACAAAGGCCCGGCAACGGTCCTTTGTGCTTTACAGCGCATCCAGCGGGCTGAGCACTCCGCGCCCTCCCTTGTTGAGCACATGCGTGTAAATCATGGTGGTGCTCACATCCGCATGGCCGAGCAACTCTTGCACCGTGCGAATGTCGTAGCCCGCTTGCAGCAGATGGGTGGCAAACGAGTGGCGCAGCACATGCGGACTCACTGGTTTGTCGATCTGCGCCAACTGGGCCGCCTCGCGTACCGCGCGCTGCACCGACTCAGGGTACACATGGTGGCGCCGCTCCATCGGCTGGCCCGTACGCGCATCGGGGCGCGGGTCCATAGCCCGCACCGGAGAGGGAAACACGTACTGCCACGCCCAGCTGCGGTCGGCGTCCGGGTACTTCACCGCCAGTGCATGGGGCAAATACACCCGCCCCAGCCCCGCCTGCAGGTCTTTTTCATGCAACGCCCGTGCACGCTGCAATTGAGCCTGCAAATCTGCGATCAGGTTTTCAGGCAGCACCGTCACCCGATCCTTGTTGCCCTTGCCCTCGCGAATCAGTATCTCGCGCCGCGCAAACTCCACATCCTTCACCCGCAGGCGCAGCGCCTCCAGCAACCGCATACCCGTGCCATACAACAGCCGGGCAATCAGGCCCGTGGTGCCCTGCATGTGCATGAGCAGCTCACGCACCTCTGTCGGCGTCAGCACCACCGGCAGCCGCTTGGGCGCCTTGGCCTGCACCACCTCATCCAACCACGGAAGCTGCACCTGCAGCACCTCTTTGTAGGGATGTCCTGCATAACCCTCGCGAGTCGGTGATAGTGCGGATCGGGATGGGCCACAAGGCATCTTTTTGCAGCCAATAGCCGGGCTATTGGCAAGAAAAGCAACGCAGCGGACTGCCCGAGGCCGCGCTATCACAGACCGCAGGGAGTTATGCAGGACATCCCTAGAGGTACAGGATCGCCGATTTGGCCTGGTTCTGCGTCGATGCCGACACCTGCCTGTCTACCGCCAGGTGGGTCAAAAAGGCAGCCACCTCCGCCGCACCCATCTCCGCCGGGTGCCGCTTATCATGAAACAGGATGAAGCGGCGCACCCAATCCAAATACGCCGTCTCGGTGCGAATGCTGTAATGCCGCGTACGCAAATGGTCGCGCATGCGATGCAACAGCTTGGGCGGTGGAGGAGAAACAGGCACCGCAGACCGCACAGAGGGTTCTTCCCGATCGGAGTTCATCCGGAAAATTTTAGGTTTGCTTACAAAGGCTGTCCATGATTTTTACTAGGGAAAACTCGATAGACTGTTGTTTTATCAAACTGTTAACCGTATGATCTTGGTCGTCTAAATCTAGTTAGACTTTTGGGCGGCGCGAATCTTGCTGCCCAAAGGCTTGCATTTACGGAGCAAAAAATGAGCACTCACCGCGTGTATAAGTCCCATGAATTCATGCAGCCAGCCGAGAAAGAACCAATACGGTCTGTTGTTGTTGAATCTTCGCATTCAGTTATCGTGGCTTGGCATGTGGAGCCCGGCCAAACTATTGCGCCACATATTCACCCCGACGGACAAGATACATGGACCATCCTTTCAGGGGAAGGTCAATATCAAATTGACGAGCAAGGCAACACCGTTGCAATTGTTCCGGGGGATATCGTAGTTGCAAACAAAGGGCAGGTGCACGGTGTTCTTTGCACCAGCGTTGGCCCACTTCGGTTCATTTCAGTGGTTGCGCCTTTGGATGCTGGTTATGAACCGCTATCAGCAAAAACATAGGGGATATCAAGTGCAACAAGCTGCCTCCGCTCCCCAGCCTAACTGTTTGGTCAAGCTGACGCCAACAGGCTCCGCCTGTTGGTACCCTCCGCTTCGCTCCGGCGCAGCTTACCGCGGGCGTTAGTCCCTTCATATTCCTCTTTATGCAGGCCAGCATTTATTCCAGCGCTCCGCCAATCTCAAAGGTTTCTCCTTTGGGGTTTTGGCGCTGCGCCGGGCTTCGCCTGTCTGCACTGCGCAAGTTTCAAGCCTTTTTGGCCTCCAGCGCTTGTGCAGCAAGCGCCACCAGCTATCATTCTTGCAGTGCTGCGCCGCTTCCGTGGCCCAGCGCTTTTTCCTGGGCTGCGCCCGTCTTCAAGGCTGGGCGCTCCCTTTTGGCCTTCGGGTCTAACTCTGCGGTCAAGCGGACCCGCATTCTGCGGGCCGCTTACCTTGGCCGTTAGTCCCATCACCCGTTTCATGCGCGCACCCACCTGTTCCAGCGCTCCGCCCTGTTCCAAAGGCTTTCAAGCCTTTTGGGCCTCCAGCGCTTGTGCAGCAAGCGCCACCAGCTATCCTTCTTGCAGTGCTGCGCCGCTTCCGTGGCCCAGCGGTTTTTCTTGGGCTGCGCACGTCGTCAAGGCTGGGCGCTCCCTTTTGGCCTTCGGGTCTAACTCTGCGGTCAAGCGGACCCGCATTCTGCGGGCCGCTTACCTTGGCCGTTAGGACTTATGAGCAACTATGTCCCTCACACCCTCTGAGCAACTCGCACATAGCACCGTTCGGATCGAATGTGATCTGCCCGGCGGCATTGGAACGGGCACGGGCTTCTTCTACAGCCTCGATAGAAACGGAGAGCAGCACGTTCCTGTAATAGTTACTAACAAGCATGTTGTTCTAGGCGCGACGAAGGGACGCTTCCTCCTGACCCTGCGAGGACCTGACGGAATGCCCATGGTTGGAAAATCAAGGGCATATGAGCTCGACAATTTTGAGCAGCGCTGGTTTCCGCATCCTGACCCTACCGTCGATCTATGTGTCATGCCCATAGCGCCGCTGCTGCTGGAAGCCAATCAAACCGGAACCACGTTTTTCTTTGCAACGCTGGATCGAGGCCTTATTCCTAGCGCCTCAGAGATTGACGACATGATCGGTTTGGAAGGGATCGTGATGGTTGGTTATCCAAACGGGTTGTGGGATAGAGCAAACAACCTTCCGATCTTTCGCCGAGGCGTCTTGGCAACTGACTTCAAAAGGGACTGGAACGGAAAGAAGGAGTTTCTGATCGACGCCGCCTGCTTTCCCGGATCAAGCGGTTCTCCTGTCATGCTTTTTGAAGTTGGTGGCTACCAAACGAAGAAGGGAACCTTCATGGGAGCTTCGAGAATCAAGTTGCTCGGTGTTCTCTACGCAGGACCACAGCACACCGTGGAAGGCGAAGTCCGGATCGTGACCGTTCCGACCCAACAGAAGGCCGTTTCTCTTGCCGGTATTCCGAACAACCTAGGAATCATCATCAAATCTGAACAGCTTCTAGCTTTCGAGGGCAAGTTCAAGTGAAGTGCACGATGCGGTCCAGCAAGCCTTTCAAAACGAACGCTCAGCAAAAGAACACGCCACGCAGGCCTAACCATTCCTTCAAGCGGACCCGCCTACGGCGGTCCGCTTAAGTCAAACGTTAGTCCCTTCATATTCCGCTTTATGCAGGACCGCATTTATTCCAGCGCTTCGCCTTTCTCAAAGGTTTCTCTTTGGTGGTTTTGGCGCTCTGCTGGGCTTCGCCTGCGTTTGCTTGGTCGGTTTCAAGCCTTTTGGGCCTCTGGCGCTTGTGCAGCAAGCGCCACCAGCTATCATTCTTGCAGCGCTGCTCCGCTTCGGTGGCCCAGCGCTTTTTCATGGGCTGCGCCCGTCTTCAAGTCAGGGCGCCCTTTTGGCCTTCGGGTCTAACTTTGCGCTCAAGCGGACTGGCTTTCAGCCAGCCGCTTATCTTGGCCGTTAGAAGTACTCGGAACCACACTGCCAACATCTAAGGGAGAGAAAAATGACAGATGTCCACCTGCCCGCCATTTCGGCGAACACACTGCCAGTCCTGGATCAGCTAACTAAAGCGCTCGGCATACCTCGCGAGATTCTTGCGTCTCAGTCTGAGATCGAAACGGCGTGGACGAATCTTCCGGGAATTCTCAAGAAAATTCCGCCAGCGCTTCGAACTGAAGGCATGGCGCGAATGTGCGTCGCGGTCGCATCCGGACTCTTTGACAGTGCCATCAATTACATCTGGAACTGTTCAATCATTGAACTCCGCGAGAAGGTCAAGCGGTTTGGGCTCAATGTCGTTGAACAGATCACGGGTAAGACCTCGTTCGACGAGCAGGCCCTCCTCGACCTAAAAGACGCTGAACTGCTGAGTCTCTGCCTCAAGCTCAATCTGATTACAGAGGATGGTTACTTTTTCCTCGACCAATGCCGAGATATTCGAAACAACTTCTCTGCAGCTCATCCGGTCGTCGGAAAGATTGATGACCACGAATTCATCGGTTTTACAAACCGCTGCGCCAAGTACGCACTGGGCAATGAGCACAACCCGATCGGCGTCAATCTCTCCGCATTCATGGCGGCCATCAAAGGCGGAAAGTTCTCACCCGAACAAAAAGATCAGTGGGCGCATCGCATTCAGAAGACCCACGAAGCGCAGCAGTATCTGATTTTCGGTTCCCTTCACGGCATCTACAGCGACCCTGCGAGCAACGAAGAAGCCCGAGTGAACGCGCTGTCGGTGGCAGCAGATTTTGCGCCGCACTTCACTCCCAAAGCTCGATCAGATCTCATCAATCGTCATCACGATTACATAGCAAAGGGCGATGAGAAGCGCCACAAGGCATCGCAGCAGTTCTTCGAGAAGCTTGGAATGCTCGCCCTGCTTGGGGAGCATGAAGTCCATTCCTTGCTGTCAAACGCTTGCAAGCGCCTTCTTGCTGTTCATCAGTCGTTCGACAACTTCTATAACGAGCCTCCATTTGCTGAGCGATTGCTACAACTGTCTGGGCAAGTTGCAACACCTGACACCGTCAAGGATGAGCTTGTTGAGACTGTCGTGACATGCGCGACGGGAAACCCATACGGCGTTTCAAATGCGGCAATCCCTCACTATCACAAGATGATCAAGAGCTTCTCTCCGAGTGAAGTTGAAATCATGTTGAGTCTCCCTGGAAAGAAGGGAGTGCTAGCAGAGCGACTCAGGACACATGCAAGTTGCCGTACTCGCTTCAAAGCTCTGGTTCAGCTCATTGATGCATCTACCGTTCCGGCCAAGGCAGCCGCTGCATATACGCACTGGAGCAAATAGTTCTAACCCTTCCATCGAGGGGACAGCTTCCGGCGGGCTTCGCCCGCCTCCAGCTGCCCCTCATGTCAAACGTTAGCACCACTGAAACCCAGCTTTATTCAAGCCCATGTTTATTCAAACGGCATTCAGTTTCTCAAACGCTGTGCAGCGATGGGTTTGCCGTTTCTCCGGGCTTCGCCTGGTGGCGTTACGCTGGTTTGTGGTCTTTTTGGCCTCTAGGGCTTTCGCAGTAAGCGCTGGCAGCTATCATTTTCAAAGCGTTGTGCCGCCTCTGCACCACCGGCAGCCCCCCTGCAGGCAGATAGCGCCCCAATCCGCACCGCCTTGCCTCCCTCACGTCACCCCCAAGGCCCTACCATCGGCCTTTGTTTTTGTCAGAGCTTTCTTCATGCGCGTTCTTTTTGCCCTGCTCACTTCGCTGGCCATCGCCCCCGCCGCCATGGCACAAGCCAAACCTGTCACCACCGCCAGTGGCTTGGTCTATGAATCGATCAAGGACGGCACTGGCGAGTCGCCCAAGGCCACCGACACTGTGAAGGTGCACTACAAGGGCATGTTCCTGGATGGCAAGGAGTTCGACAGCTCTTACAAGCGTGGCGAGCCCACCGAGTTTCCGCTGAACCGCGTCATTCCTTGCTGGACGGAAGGTGTGCAGCGCATGAAGCCGGGCGGCAAGGCCAAGCTGACCTGCCCTGCCAGCATTGCCTATGGCGAGCGTGGCGCGGGTGGCGTGATTCCGCCGAACACCACTTTGAACTTTGAGGTCGAGTTGATTTCTGTGAGGCGCTGAAGCGCCGCAGAACTGGCTTTGCGTGCTTGATGCGAAGCGCTGGGTATCGACATACTGAGCACGAACGGATGTATTGAGTTCAAAGGGCCAGCTCACCAAGCAAAAAGCCTCCCGTCATTTGGACGGTAGGCTTACTTTTTTATGGCCGTGTGGGCTTTGCAGCTTACACGGTGGTCACAAACTGCTCAGTGGGGCGGCATACCTTTTTCAGGTTGACCAGCCAGTCACCTTCGTCCGCGCGGTAGCCCAGCGGCAGAATGGCCACGCTGCGCAGGCCCTTGGCGCGCAGGCCCAGGATTTCGTCGAGGGCGGCGGGGTCGAAGCCTTCCATGGGGGTGCTGTCCACTTCTTCAAAGGCGGCAGCAATGATGGAGGCGCTCATGCCAATGTAGGCCTGGCGGGCAGCGTGCTGGTGGTTCACTTCGGCGCCGCGCTGGGGGTAGGTGCTCAGCAGCATGTTGCGGTAGTTTTCCCAGCCTTCGTTCTTGAAGCCACGCACCTCGTTGGTGTAGTCGAACATGGCGTTGATGCGCTCGGGTGTGTAGTCGTCCCACGCAGCAAACACCAGCAGGTGGGAGCCGTCGGTGATCTGGCCCTGGTTCCAGGCGATGGGCTTGATGCGTTCGCGCACAGCGGCATCGGTCACCACAAACACTTCAAACGGCTGCAGGCCGCTGGATGTGGGAGCCAGGCGCGCGGCTTCGACAATGCGGTCCACCTTGTCTTGGGGCACCACCTTGGCGGGGTTCATCTTCTTGGTGGCGTAGCGCCATTGCAGCTTGTCGATGAGGGCGTTGTCGGCAACGGAATGGGTGGTGGTCATGGAAATGCGGCTTTCGTTGGATGAGGATCAAGAATTGCGCGGCAGCAGGACTACCACGCACATTGGCAAATGTAGATTTGATGCCCCACGGCAAAAAGCGGGCGTTGGGAAATTGATTGTTCCCAAACGGTCAACAATGGGGTGATTTTTTGACGGCAAGGCGCATGCTTCGGTCTTGG
>NZ_CAXIAK010000009.1:0-77147 GCF_964021665.1 uncultured Acidovorax sp. | reverse complement strand
CACCGTCCATGCCATTGGGCAAACGCTGTCCATGCCAGTGGATGCTGGTGTGCTCGGGCAGCTTGTTGGTCACAAAAATGCGAACGCGATCGCCTTCCACCACTTCGATGGTGGGCCCGGGACTCTGGCCGTTGTAGCCCCACAAATGGGCCTTGAAGCCAGGCGCCATCTCGCGCACCACAGGCTCGGCGACCAGGTGAAACTCCTTGACGCCCTGATTCATCCGCCACGGCAGTGTCCAGCCGTTAAGTGTGACCACCGGGTTGTAGGGCCGCCCCGAGTTGGGCACCAGCGGCGCCATGGTGTTCGGGCTGGTCTGGATCACCGGCTCGGGCAATGCCGCCATGGCCACACGGCTGACCGAGCTCGCCGCAACAGCGCCACCTGCGATGCCGGCAAACTTAAAAAAATCTCGTCTGGATGTCATGATGATGTTCTTTGCTTCATTGGCCGGCGTCGCCGCCGCCGGGTGCACTGGATGCGACGGACAGGCTGGTGCTCGTGGGGCGTCCGATCACGGACGCCTGCATGGCGGCGTCGGCCAGCCAGAACTGCTGCTGTGCGTCGATGGCAGCGGAGACGGCGCTGACCTGATCGCGCGCATCGGCCAGCAGCTCGAAAACGCTGATCAGCATGCCGTTGTAGCGAAGCTGGTTTTCCTCCGAGATCACCTTGCGCAGCGGCACGACTTCATCGCGGTGGTGACGGGCCACGTCGTAGGCCGTGCGGTAGGCCGAGTAGCTTTCCCGCAGGCTGGAGCCTGCTGCGCGCACGGTGGCTTCGAGCTGGTTGGCTGCGGCCAAGGTCCGTGCGTTCATCGCATCACGCTGTATCCCGCCCCAATCGAAGATCGGAAGGCGTACGGCGATTTCCCAGCCGCGCGCAGTAGAACGAGTGCCCTCAGCGTTGTCAAAGGTCGTGTTGCGACGCCCAGTGAGTTCGATATCGGTGAAGCTGGTCACCAGGTTCAGACCCTGGGCCTTGGCCGCGCTATCCAACGAGGCCTGCGCCAGCCGAATGTCCAGGCGCGCTCTGGAGGCCTGCGTGGCAACAGCCTGCGGCTGCAGAGGCTCTTTGGGAAGGTCGGGGAGTCGCTCGGGCAGGCGAAGCGCTTGCGCCTGGGCCTCATCGAGCCCAAGCAGGCGCACGAGTTCTTCCCGGCTGGCCGTCGCCTGGTGCCCTGCGGTGCTGAGCCGGGTGGCGGCGTCAGCGTAGAAGGCCTGCTCGCGAGCACGTGTGATCCGGTTGAAGTTGCCAACGCCTTGCATGCGCTTGGCCAACTCGGCTCCGGCCTCCGCGCTTTCATAGACCTGCTTGGCATATTTGAGTGCTTGCTGGGCGGCCACGGCCCGCACCCATGCCTGACGTACCTGGGTGACCTGATCCACCACGTCGCTGCTCAAGCGCAACTGCGACTGCTCGATGCGCCGGGTCGCCACGTTGTACCGGGCTGGAAGCGTCAGCACGTCCAGCAGGCCGAATGCCAAGGCACGGCCCAGCCCCAGTTCGTCGCCCGCGACCATGCGCTCAAAGCTGAAGATCGGGTTGGCGATCCGGCCTCCTTGGGCCGCGTCGGCCGACTCCGCCCAACCCTGCGCCAGCAGAGCTTGCAAGGAGGGGCTGTTCACCAAGGCCAACTGAACGGCCTCTTTCTGTCCCACGGGCTGAGCGAGCAGGGCCTGAGCGGCTTGCGCGCGCTGGTCGCGTTCATCCAGGGTACGAGCCAACGCGAGCTTGCCCCCGGTAAAACTGCCAGCTTCGTCGTTGACGCGATTGATGTTCTGATCCAGGCTGACGCTGGCACATCCCGTCAGCACTGCCAATCCGAGTGCGGACAGAGCCAATTTGGCATGAGTGGCACGCAAAGGCATCATGGTTTTCCTCCCCCGTGATGGCCCGTGTGGGGATCGCTAGCAGGAGCAGCATCCTTGGCGGACGCGGGCTCGCCCGGCTTGATCTCCTTAGCATAGGCGCGCCAACCGCCAATCTGGCCCACACGATCATTGGCTTCGCGCCAGGATTGCACCGGTTGATCCGCATAGCCCTGATAAGCCCCGATAGGGGACGCGTATTGCAACGTTGCCAGCGGTGCAGGCTTGGGAGCCTCGGTATCTGCTGGAGCTTGTGCGAAAGCTGCCCCCGCAAACAACACCAGTGTCGAAGGCAACAGAGCCCTGAAGGGCGGCAGGTAACTGGAAGTGAGCATGGTCTCCTCTAAAAGAATCTTTGATCTAAATCAAATGATATAGAGATTCTGGAGAGACCACCCTTTCATTCAGATGTCCTGAAAATTACATTGTTGTTATCTACCTGTCAGAACGCCTCAAACTTGGCAAACTCTCGCCAAAGCATTGAACGGAAGCGCACACGTGAAAATATTGATCGTCGAAGACGAGCCCAAAACGGGTGAGTACCTGCGTCAGGGTTTGACAGAAGCTGGATACATTTCCGACCTCGTGCCCAACGGCGCGGATGGCCTGCATATGGCCCTGCAGGGCGAATATGACCTGCTGATCCTGGATGTCATGCTGCCTGGCCTGAATGGCTGGCAAGTGCTGCAAGCCCTGCGTGACCGGGGGATCGGAATGCCCGTCCTGTTCCTGACTGCCCGCGATCAAGTGGAAGATCGTGTCAAAGGACTGGAACTCGGGGCCGACGACTACCTTGTCAAGCCGTTCTCGTTTGCCGAGTTACTGGCCCGGGTACGCATCATCCTGCGGCGCGGCCATGCAGGCAACGAGAGCACCACGCTGCGAGTGGCCGACCTGGAACTGGATTTGCTGCGCCGCAGGGTATCCCGCAACGGCAAGCGTATCGATCTGACGGCCAAGGAATTCGGCCTGCTGGAGCTACTGATGCGCCGACACGGTGAAGTGCTGCCACGGTCCCTGATCGCCTCGCAGGTGTGGGACATGAACTTTGACAGCGACACCAACGTCATCGAAGTGGCGATGCGCCGCTTGCGCGTGAAGATAGATGAGGGGCATGCCGTCAAGCTCATCCAGACCGTGCGGGGCATGGGCTACGTGCTGGACGTACCAGAGGAGGAATAAAGGTGCAGCGACAACAGCGCCTGGGCAGGCTTTCGTTGACCCGCCGTTTAACCCTGTTTTTTACAGTGGTGGCGGCTATCGTCGTGCTCGGGCTGGGATTGTTGTTCCTGGCAGAGACTCAGCGTCATTTTGTCGTGCTCGATCAGATGGCTTTAGAGGACAAGAGGCATTTGATCGAGGAAATTCTTGGCAATGCCAACTCAGTGGACGACGCAAGCTTGCGCTTGAGCAAAGCTTTGAACTATCACCATGATCTCTATGTCCTGGTGCAGAACCCCCAGGGAGAGCGCATTTTTCAATCGTCAACATCCAACCTCAATGTGCAAAGCGGCGATGCCCTGAGTACCGAGGAGACGAGTGTTTTCGGGGTTTGGCGTCACCACGATACCGAGTTCCACACATTGAGCTTTGGAACTGCCCCGGCTTACTCCGCATCAGCGTTGCAGGTGTTGATCGCAGCGGATACAAAACACCACACCCAATTCCTCACTGAGCTGCGCAGCAGTCTGGCGTTCTACGTGATCGCGGCCATCATCGTGTGTGGGCTACTGTCGTGGCTCGCGGCGCGTCAAGGACTGGCGCCTCTGCGTGAAATGAAGTCACGCGCAGCCGTGGTCACAGGTCAGAAATTGTCCGAGCGCATGCCAGTTGAGGCCGTGCCGGTGGAAATGGCCGATCTTGCGCAAGAGCTGAACCGCATGCTGGACCGCCTGCAGGAGGACTTCCAGCGCCTTACCGATTTCGCGTCGGACCTCGCGCACGAGCTGCGCACCCCCATCAGCAACCTGCTGACGCAGACGCAGGTGGCGCTGACGACCAAGCGCGATGCCGCGACGTACCGCGACATCCTGGCCTCCAATGCCGAGGAATTTCAGCGTTTGGCACGCATGGTGTCCGACATGCTGTTCCTAGCCAAGACCGAGCGCGGCGTGGATCTGCCGCACAAGGAGCGGTTTTCCGCCCGCCAGGACGCGCTGGCGCTGCTGGAGTTCTACGAAGCCGTGGCCGAGGAAAAACGCATCCGGCTCCAGTTGAAAGGAGACGGCGAGGTCGAAGGCGATCGCCTGATGTTCCGCCGTGCGGTGAGCAACCTGCTGTCCAATGCCCTGCGTTACACGCCCGAGGCCGGCGACATCACCATCCGTATCACCAGCACGGCACAAACCACGACAGTGGCCGTGGAGAACACTGGAACCGACATCGATGCCAAGATCCTGCCCCGGCTGTTCGACCGCTTCTACCGAGCCGATGCTTCCAGGGCCCATCCGGACTCCGATGGCTCCGGGCTGGGCCTGGCCATCACACGTGCCATCGCTGAGGCCCACGGCGGTAGCGTCACGGCGACGTCGGGCGACGGGCGAACCTGCTTCACCTTGATGTTTCCTCACCGTGGCTCACAGCCATCAAGCTGACAACAATCTCATCTGGCTGTCCGGATTCTGTTGGGGTGCGCTCCCTAAGATGAACACATCACCTCAACGCCCGACCAAGGCATGAGAGATGCAAGTTTCATCTACCTTCCTTAGGAGCTTCAACCATGACCCAACAACGCCTCTCCCTTTCTTCCATGATCGCAGCCGCAACCGCAGTAGTTGCTCTGGGCCTTCCAGGGATGGCTTCGGCAGCATATGAGCATCCTGCCAACAATGAACAGGGTGTAATCGTTCACCCGGAACACCTCAAGAGCGAGAAGACGCGAGAGCAGGTCATCGCGGAAGCCAAGGCTGCCATGCAGCAAGGACTTCTTTCTTATGGCGAGAGCAACTACCCAATGCCTGTGCCTAATGTGGGCCCAGGGAAAACTCGTCAGCAAGTGATCAACGAAATGCTGAACGAGTCACCTGCCGAACGCTCCGAGCGTCTGCGTCTCTACTCCCCGGGTTGATAGCCCCCAATTGGGGCTCCAGCAGAGCACGTTGAATCCATTCTGTGGGATCGCGCGTCGGCCTGGCTAACCTCGGGATTTCAGCAGCCTGATAGGTCACGCCCCAAAAATTACCTGACAGAAATGTAATTTTTGAAACATCTTCCCGTTAGCCTTGAGCTCGCAAAATGCATGACGTGCATTCACACAAGATAGGCGGATGCGAATGCGAAGTACAACAACCTGAATTTTAGTGGCCGAGGGTGCGATGCTGTGTGAGGAACTAATGCTGAACGTGGATTGGACCGAAGCGGTGGTGCTGTTCAATGTCGACTCGCGTTATACCTGTGGTGCGGTCGTGATTCCTGGCATGCGCAAGATCGTTCATCCGGCTAAGCAGGCCATCAACACAGAGCACCGATGAACGGCTACGAACTACCACCGGGCGCCGCGGGCTTGGTTGCCGCGCTTGCTGTCGGTCTAGTGATTGGCTTGGAACGCGGCTGGCGCGACCGCGAATTGCCGGAGGGTGGGCGTGTTGCGGGCCTGCGCACCTTTGCGCTGACCGGACTGCTCGGCGGTGTGCTTGGACATCTGGAGCCAGATTTCGGTCCCTGGCCTTTACTGGGTGCGCTGCTTGGACTCGCCCTGCTGCTGACGGTGTCCTACGCCCGTAATTCCAAACTGTCAGGCAACCTGAGCGCCACTACCCCGGTGGCGATGCTACTTACTTTGGTCCTGGGTGCTTTTGCGGCACACGGCAACATCACCTTGGCGTTGTCGGCAGCGGTGATTGGGGCCGTGCTGCTGGACCTCAAGCCGACCTTGCACGGTTGGCTGCGCTTGATTGATCACCGCGAGTTGACGGCATCGCTGCAACTGCTGGTGTTGTCCATGGTCATCCTGCCCTACCTGCCCAATACGGGCCTCGGGCCCTATGCCGCGCTCAATCCGTACCAGCTGTGGTGGGCAGTCATCCTGATTGCGGGCCTGTCGCTAACGGGCCACTTTGCCATGCGCATCACCGGCGCGCAAAGGGGTGTGCTGTGGACTGGGATTCTGGGTGGGCTGGCTTCTTCCACGGCCACCACGTTGGCTTTGGCTCGTTACGCACGCGCGCAGCCTTCGCTGGCCGGCGCGGCGGCAGCTGGCACGTTGGCCTCCTGTGGTGTCATGTTTTTTCGCATGGTCGTTCTGCTGGGCGTCATCCAGCCGACGTTGTTGCCCACCTTCGGCAGCGCCCTAGTGGTCACTGGCGTGGTGCTGCTGTGTATGGCGCTATGGGGGTGGCGCAAGTTGAACCGCACTGCAGTGGGAGAGGGCGCTGTCGGCGCGATGGCGCCATTCGACCTTGGCACCGCGCTCGGTTTTGGTGTGCTGCTCGCTGTCATGAGCGTCCTGGTGCCAGCGGCAAAGCAATGGCTGGACACCAGCGGCCTCTATGTGCTGTCGGCGGTTTCTGGCCTTGCGGACGTGGACGCGATCTTGATCTCGCTCGCTCGGCTGCATGGTGCCGGTGGATTGTCCACGGGCGCCACCGTCACGGCGCTCGGTCTCGCGACGTTGGCAAACATGGTGGCTAAGGTCGGCATCGCCTGGACGACAGGTGGTGCGCAGGTCGGTAAATCGGTTGTTTTTGGCTACCTCGGCGCGATGGCGTCCGGAGCTGCCGTATTGGCGCTGAGCGTGACGCTTTCGTGAGCGTCCACCGGCCACGTCTTCAGAATTTTGTGTTTAAACAATAGGGATCACCGCTATGGAAAAGTCATTTCATCGCTTCTCTGAACTGTTTTCCCAGCTTGGTCTGCGCATGGACGCGGCAGGCATCGGGGAGTTCTTGGAGGCCCACGCTCCACTGCCGGCCGATGTGCTGCTGGCCGATGCGCCATTCTGGACACCATCTCAGGCGACTCTGTTGCGCGAAGAACTTCTGGAAGACGCGGACTGGGCCGAAGTAATTGACCGGTTGAATTCCGCTTTGCGTGCGCCAAGGGGGAGGTCATGATGCCTATGAGGAATCGCCTGTCGTTGGGTGTGGTAATGGTGTCTCTCGCGCTGAGCTCGATGGTTTACGCGCAGGAGGTCAAGCTTGGGTCGAGTGTTGAAGGGTTGCTGCAAGCGGCCTGGGAGCGAAACCCCGAAATCGCAAGCATGCGTTTTGATGCCGATGCCGCTGCCGAGCGTGTCGTACCCGCGGGTGCCTTGCCGGATCCAAAGTTCAGCATGGAACTTCGTGACCTTACCCGGATGGGCGAGCGCAACCCGACGCTGCTGCCAGGGCGTGTGGGCAGCACGCGATACCTGCTCACACAGGAATTGCCGTGGTTTGGGAAACGGGGCCTCAAGCGTGAATCGGCCCAATTGCAGGCCGAAGCGGCCCGAGGGCGAGTGGCTGGCACCTGGAGTGAACTAGCGACCAAGATCAAGACGACATACGCCCAACTCTACTATCTGGACCAGAACGAGCGGCTGACCAGGGAGATCCTGGACATGATGACTCGCCTGGAAAAAGTCGCCCAGGTGCGCTACGCCGGTGGCCTGGCCGCGCAGCAGGACGTGATTCGTGCGCAGCTGGAGCAAACCACCATGCGCAACGAATTGATTGCACTCGAAGCAGAGCGAAGTCAGTTGCAGGCCAAGCTGAAAGCGCTCGTGGGGCGCCCTGCCAGCGAGATGCTGGCTACGCCAGAGAGCATTCGCACACTTCCGGCGCCTGAGACCATGCGATTTGATGTCCTGGAGCAGCGTGCACGGTCCAGCAATCCGCTGCTGAGAACCGAGGAGTCACAAATCCAGGCTGCAGAAAAGAACCGTGAACTCACCTACAAGAACCGCTATCCGGACTTTGCGGTGGGGGTGTCACCCATCCAGTACGGTAAGTCGATCCGGGAATGGGAGTTGATGGTCGAGGTCACCATTCCCTTGCAGCAGGACACCCGGCGCGCACAGGAGCAGGAAGCACAGGCCATGCTGGATGCCGCCCGCTCGCGCCGCGAAGCGGCCACCAACCAGGTACTGGCGGATCTGTATGAAAACTTGGCGGGCCTGGATGCGGCTCGCCGTACGCTGGCGTTGACCACGGACAGCCTGCTACCCCAGTCGGAGCTGACGTTCCGGTCGGCTTTGGCAGGCTACGAATCGGGCAAGGTGGATTTCGCCACCCTGCTGGATGCACAGAGACAGATACGACAAGCCAAACTCAATCAAGTCAAAGCAGGAGTCGCGGCGCAGATTCGCCTGGCAGACATCGAGCGCATCGTGGGAGAAGATCTATGACAACAACTATCAAGGTGGGCGCGCTCGTGCTGGCCGCCACGGCACTGGCTGCGGGAGGCGGCTATTGGTACGGGCAACGCCAGTCCGCTGCACATGGATCAGTGCAGGCGACATCGACTGTTGCTTCGGCAAACGATAAGAAGGAGCGCAAGGTTCTCTATTACCGCAATCCGATGGGCTTGCCCGATACGTCCCCCACGCCCAAGAAGGACCCGATGGGGATGGATTACATCCCCGTCTACGAGGGCGATCAGGAACCGGAAGCCGGAAGCGCCAACCAGATCAAGATCAGCACCGACAAGGTTCAGAAGCTCGGGGTGCGCGTTGAGGCTGTCAGCCTGCGCAACCTGGACAAGATGGTGCGCGCGGCAGGCCGCATCGAACCCGACGAGCGCCTGACCTACGCCATCACCCCCAAGTTCGAGGGCTACGTCGAACGCTTGCATGTCAACGCCACCGGCCAGGCCGTGGGCAAGGGCCAGCCGTTGTTCGAGGTCTACAGCCCAGAGCTGGTGTCGGCGCAACGCGAATATGCGATTGCCGCCCAAGGGGTCGACGCCTTGAAGGGCGCCAGCGAGGAAACACGGAAAGGAATGCGAGAACTCGCCGAATCGGGCCTGACGCGCCTGCGCAACTGGGATATTTCGGACGAGCAGGTGAAGGCGCTGACTCAGTCGGGCACGGCGCGCCGCACCCTCACATTTCGCTCGCCGGTGGCAGGCATCGTGACCGAGAAAAAGGCGGTACAGGGCATGCGTTTCATGCCAGGCGACGCGCTCTACCAGGTCACTAACCTGTCTTCAGTGTGGGTGATAGCCGATGTATTCGAGCAGGACATCGGCATGGTCAAAACAGGGGCAAAGGCCACGGTTCGCATCAACGCCTACCCGGACAAGGTATTCACCGGTTCCATCACCTACGTCTATCCAACGCTCACGGCTGAAACTCGCACCGTGCCCGTGCGGGTTGAATTGGCCAATCCAGGCGGACTGCTGAAGCCGGGCATGTTTGCCCAGGTGGAACTGCCCGCCACCTCGAAGGGGGCCGTCCTGACGGTGCCGACGTCGGCCGTCATCGACAGCGGCACGCGCCAGATCGTTCTGGTGCAACTCAAGGAGGGGCGTTTCGAGCCCCGCGAAGTCAAGGTCGGCGCGCGCAGCGAGGACCGCATCGAAATCATCGAGGGCGTGCGGGATGGCGAGATGGTGGTAGTGGCCGCCAATTTCCTCATCGATGCGGAAAGCAACCTCAAAGCCGCCATCGGAGGCCTGGGGCATACAGGACACGGGACTCAAGCCACTCCTGATGGATCAGCAAGCACCAAGGCCGTCACAGGCGTGGGTCACCAAGCCGAAGGCACAGTAGAGGACATCGATACGAAGTCCTCCACGGTGACGCTGGCGCACGGCACGGTGCCCAGCCTCAAATGGCCAGCCATGTCCATGGAGTTCAAGGTAGCGAACAGCGATTTGCTGAAACAGCTCAAGCCTGGCGCAGCGGTGGCGTTCGAGTTCGTCGAACGCAGGCAAGGAGAATGGGTGATCACCGCAGTCAAGCCCTCGGGCAATGCCACGCCCAATTCCCACGCCGGTCACAACTGATTTTCGGGAGACACCATGCTTGCGAAGATCATCGATTGGTCGGGAAGAAACCGTTTCCTCGTACTGCTGGCGACTTTGTTCGTCATTGTTGGCGGCGTCTATGCTGTGCTCAAAACCCCGCTGGACGCGTTGCCGGACCTGTCAGACGTTCAGGTCATCGTCTACACCGAGTATCCGGGCCAGGCCCCGCAGGTGGTCGAGGATCAGGTCACGTATCCGTTGACCACCTCCATGCTGTCGGTTCCCAAGTCCAAGGTGGTGCGGGGCTTCTCCTTCTTCGGCGCCTCGTTCGTCTACATCATCTTCGAGGATGGCACCGACATCTACTGGGCCCGCTCGCGCGTGCTCGAATACCTCAACTTCGCGGCGGGGCGCATGCCCAAGGGCGTGACGCCGCAGATCGGCCCGGACGCGACCGGCGTGGGCTGGGTCTACCAGTACGCGCTGCTGGCCAAGGACAAGACCCTGGCCGAGCTGCGCACGCTGCAGGACTGGTACCTGCGCTACCAGCTCACCAAGGCCCATGGCGTGGCCGAGGTGGCATCCATTGGCGGGTTTGTGCAGACCTACCAGATCACCGTCGACCCGGTGAAGCTGCGCGCCTACGGCATTCCATTGGCCAAGGTGTCGCAGGTGGTGCGCGACTCCAACCGCGACGTGGGCGGCCGCGTGGTGGAGATGGCCGAGACCGAGTACATGGTGCGCGGCAAGGGCTATCTGCGCGGCGTGTCTGACATCGAGAACCTGGTGGTCAAGGCCGACAAGGGCACGCCGGTGCTGGTGCGCGACATCGCCCGTGTTGAACTGGTACCGGACGAGCGCCGGGGCCTGACGGAACTCAACGGCGAGGGCGAGGTGGTCTCGGGCATCGCCATGGCGCGCTACGGCCAGAACGCGCTGGAGGTGATTCACAACCTCAAGGAAAAGATCGCCGAGGTCTCGGCGGGCCTCCCGCCGGGCGTCAGCATCGAGGCGGTGTACGACCGATCCGACCTGATTCACCGGGCCATCGATACGCTCAAGCGTACCTTGCTGGAAGAGAGCCTGATCGTTGCCCTGGTCTGCATGGTCTTTTTGATGCACGTTCGCTCGGCCCTCGTGGCTATCTTGATGTTGCCCGTGGGTGTGCTGATCGCCTTCATCGCCATGCGCCTGCTGGGCATGAACTCCAACCTGATGAGCCTGGGTGGCATCGCCATCGCCATCGGGGCCATGGTGGACGCGGCCATCGTCATGATCGAGAACGCGCACAAGCACCTGGAACGCTTGCCCGAGGAGCACACCAACACCGAGCGCGTGGAAGCCATGATTGCCGCCTGCAAGGAGGTGGGCCCGGCTTTGTTCTTCTCGCTGCTCATCATCACCGTGTCCTTCCTGCCGGTGTTCACGCTGGAGTCGCAGGAAGGCCGCCTGTTCTCGCCACTGGCCTATACCAAAACCTTTGCCATGGCCGGTGCCGCGCTACTGTCGGTGACGCTGGTGCCCGTGCTGATGATGCTGTTCATCCGGGGAAAAATCATGCCCGAATCCAGGAACCCGGTGAACCGGTTCCTGATCTGGGTCTACCGTCCCATCATCGCCGCCGTGATGCGGTGGAAGAAACTGACGGTTGCCACGTCGATCATCGTGCTGGGCGTGTCGTTCTACCCCGCCAGCCAGCTCGGCTCGGAGTTCATGCCCACGCTCAACGAAGGCACGCTGCTGTACATGCCCGCGTCGCTGCCCGGCATGTCCATCACCAAGGCGGCCGAGCTGATGCAGACGCAGAACAAAATCATCAAGAGCTTCCCGGAGGTGGTATCGGTCTATGGCAAGGCTGGGCGCGCCAACACCGCCACCGACCCGGCGCCGACCGAGATGTTCGAGACCGTCATCAACCTCAAGCCCGAGTCCGAATGGCGCCCCGGCATGACGACCGACAAGCTCATCGCGGAACTGGACAAGGCATTGCAATTCCCCGGCGTGTCCAACGCCTGGACCATGCCCATCAAGGCGCGCATCGACATGCTGTCCACCGGTATCCGCACGCCCATCGGCATCAAGGTCTTCGGCAAGGACCTGGGCGAGATGGAACGCCTGGCGCGCGAGATCGAAACCGTGGTCAAGCAGGTGCCCGGAACGACCTCGGCGTTCGCGGAACGCATCACAGGGGGCTTTTACCTCAATATTGAACCCGACCGGGCGCAGCTGGCACGCTACGGCCTGGGGGTAGGAGAGCTGCAGGACGTCATTGGCACGGCCCTGGGCGGCGAAATGGTGACCACCACGGTGGAAGGCCGCGAGCGCTTTGGCGTGACGGTGCGCTACCCGCGCGAGCTGCGCGCCGACCCGCAGCAGATCGCCCGTGAAGTGCTGGTACCCACCATGGATGGCGCCATGGTCCCGCTGGGACAGGTGGCGCGCGTGGAAGTCGCCAAGGGGGCACCCGGCATCCGCACTGAAAATGCGCTTCTGTCTGCCTACATCTTCGTCGACATCCGTGATCGGGACATCGGCAGCTATGTGGCAGACGCCCGCAAGGCCGTGAACGAGCAAGTTCAGTTCCCGCCCGGCTACTACGCCACCTGGAGCGGCCAGTTCGAATCCATGGAGCGCGCGGTGCAGAAGATGAAGGTCGTCATCCCGGTCACCTTGCTCATCATCTTCCTGCTGCTGTACCTGAACTTCAAGCGCCTGACCGAAACCTTGATCGTCATGCTGTCGGTGCCGTTTGCCCTGGTGGGGGGTATCTGGCTCATGTGGTGGCTGGGCTACAACATGTCGGTGGCTGTCGCGGTGGGCTTCATCGCACTGGCCGGGGTGGCAGCAGAGACGGGCGTCATCATGCTGATCTATCTCGACCATGCCTGGGAAGAAATTCAGGCACGGCGCCGATCGGAGAACAAGGAGCCTAGCGTGGCCGACCTCTACGAAGCCATCATGGAAGGCGCAGTCGAACGGGTGCGCCCCAAGATGATGACCGTGGTTGCCATCATGGCGGGCCTGCTGCCCATCCTGTGGGGGACCGGCACCGGCTCGGAAGTGATGAGTCGTATCGCTGCACCGATGGTTGGAGGGATGATTTCTTCGACCGTGCTCACGCTGGCAGTAATTCCCGCTATTTATGGCTTGGTCAAGCAGTTTGAACTTCGAAGAAGGCGAGCTTGATGCGATTGGCCTCGCATGCACAAGGAACTGCTCGCCCGTGGCATCCGGGTGGGCAGGAAACGTGTGCGCCGCTTGATGCAGCAGCACGGCATCCGGGCCAAGACCCAGCACAAATTTGTGGTGACCACGGACAGCCGCCACAGCCCCGCCGGTGGCCCCGGACCTGGTACAGCGACGTTTCAATCCCGATACACCCGACCAGCTCTGGTGTGGCAACACCACCTACATCGCCACCGACGAAGGTTGGGTGTACCTGGCAGCGGTCATCGACCTGTTCAGCCGCCAGGTGGTGGGCTGGAGCATGCAGGCGCACAACTATTGATCCGGCAGGCTTTATTCGTAAACCTTGCTCGGGCTGAGGTGTCGAAGCCCCTCGACGGGCTCAAGTTGAACGGCATCGGGACTCTGCAATAAACCGTGCCGGATCAATAGGCCGCCGTCAAGGCACTTTGTTCCCCTCACGCAGCTCAAGCCCCCTTTTTCGCATACCAAGGGAATCATCATGAACAAGCTGATCTACCCCCTCGCCGGCGCGCTGATGCTGGGCGCCACCTTGCCGGTCCTGGCCGGCCCTGACTTTCAGGCTATCGAGCAAGGCCGCAAGGCCGGCCAGGAGGCCGAGGCCACGCGCACGCGAGATGCCACCGAGGCCGCCAAAACCGGCCGTGGCGACTGCCCGCCCCAGCCCTTGATCCTGCCGCTCGACCATGGTCCGCGTGCCTTGACTACGCCCTACCTGAACCAACTGCGCAAGCAGCGCTTCGAGGCGGAGATGAAGGCCTGCAAGGAATGACGCCGAGGAAGCGCCTATTCAGTCGGCCCTGCAAAACTCATCCGCCTGCCCATGCCAGCCGGCCCAACCCATGGAGGAGAAATAAGGCATAAGGCATAAGGCAGAAGACTTACAACCGCTGTGAAATCTCCAGCAATGGCTTGATGCTGGAGCCAAAGCGGCTCATGGACGCGTGGTTCTGCTCCAGTTGGCTGTAAGGCAGATAACGAATCCCGAGTTCCGAAACACGGGAGAATGCCGGTCTTTGGAGTTGCTCCGCCACCTTGGCTCGGCGATTGTCTGGGGCCACCATAAAGAGCGCACATTTTTCTGCAACCGGTGACTTCTGTCTACCCGTGTGGTTGGTCCTCCGTCCTCCGCATTCGTCCCCCGCGCACGTCCACCAACTCGCGCTCCAATTCACGCAGATTCTTAACAACAATGTCATCTGGCTGTCCGGATTCTGTTGGGGTGCGCTCCCTAAGATGAACACATCACCTCAACGCCCGACCAAGGCATGAGAGATGCAAGTTTCATCTACCTTCCTTAGGAGCTTCAACCATGACCCAACAACGCCTCTCCCTTTCTTCCATGATCGCAGCCGCAACCGCAGTAGTTGCTCTGGGCCTTCCAGGGATGGCTTCGGCAGCATATGAGCATCCTGCCAACAATGAACAGGGTGTAATCGTTCACCCGGAACACCTCAAGAGCGAGAAGACGCGAGAGCAGGTCATCGCGGAAGCCAAGGCTGCCATGCAGCAAGGACTTCTTTCTTATGGCGAGAGCAACTACCCAATGCCTGTGCCTAATGTGGGCCCAGGGAAAACTCGTCAGCAAGTGATCAACGAAATGCTGAACGAGTCACCTGCCGAACGCTCCGAGCGTCTGCGTCTCTACTCCCGGGGTTGATAGCCCCCAGTTGGTGCTCCAGCAGAGCACGTTGAATCCATTCTGTGGGATCGCTGGCGTCGGCCTGACTAACCTCGGGACAGCCCAGGCCGCCGTCCAATTTCCCATGACACCCCACCGCCGCGCACCGTCGCGGCGATCTGCTGTCCCAGCCGCTGCTCAATCACCGGCTTCCACGGCACCAGGCTGAATCCCATCCCGTCATCGAGCATCGCGTAGCGCCCGCTGGCGAGCATCACGCTGCGGCGGTAGATGCCGGCCACGCGCTGGCCATCTGCCGCAGGCCGATGCTCCAGCCCGGTTTCGGCGGCAATGTCCTTCCCGGCCTGCGCCACTTCCCGATTGCGCATCACCGTCAGCAGATTGCGCGCCAGGAACACGCGCTGACCGCGCCGCTCGGCCAGCCCCTGTTCGGCCAGGAAATCGGCGCGTTGCAGCATCGCCTGCTTCGCCTCGCCGCCAAACCCCAGGTTGCCCAGCCCCGAGCCGCCGCCGATCAACTGCTGATCCAGCCAGGTAGCCCCAATCACGCGCGCCTGCCGCTCAATGGGCAGGTGCGATTTAAGCTCCACGGCTACGCCGCCCAGGCGTTGCGCATCGTACTGGCGGCCACGCTCGGGCAGGTCGTCGGGTACCTTCCACAGCCCCTCGGCAATACGTTCCACGATGCCGGCCCGGCGCAGGGCTTCCAGCCTGCGAACGTGCGCGGCAACGACTTCGTGCGGATCACGGCCGGCCTGCGCCTGACCTTGGGCAATTGCCAGGTGATGATCGGTTCTGTAGAGCCCATTGCTGGCCAGCGCAGCGATATTGCGATCTGCCGCCCGTACCTCGGCGGAACCACGTACTTCCACCACCGCGCCGGTCGGATAGTTTGCGGGTTCGTCGCGGGCGTTGAGCGCGACGTAGTGCGCCTTGCCGTCCACGCCGTCGATGACCAGATAGCTCCGGTCGCGCAGCTCGTCGGCCAGCCCCTTGGCGGCCACGCGGCCAATGATTGTTCTTCCATCGTCACCCGGCTCGAACACCGCCAGCTCGCGCGGCTGGCCGCCCATGGCCCGCTGCATGGTGCGGATGATGTCGCCACGCTCACCCAGAGCGCGCAAGGTCTTCTCGGCATCGGCATGGGTGGTCCAGGTGCCAGGCTGCGCTTCGTCGGCCAGGCCCAGGCGCTGCAAGCATTGCAAGCGGCCAATCAGCAGCAGACCCTGGCGTTGCAGCTTCGGTTCGTTGAAGCGTCTGACCTGCACGCGACCATCGTCGCCAGCTTCACGTTGCAGCGTGTGATCCAGGCTCGTCCACCGCTCCTGTTCCACCTCCCGCTGCAAGGTCTGCTGGATTTCCAGTTCGGTGCGCGGCCCTAGCCATTCGGTCGCCAGCTCGGCGGCCCGGTGCCGAAAGCCGTGGGCGATGTAGTCGCCCGCGATGATGAGGTCTTTGCCGGTGTCGTCGCGCCCGCGCACGATGAGGTGGGTGTGCGGGTTGTCGGTGTCATCGCCAATGGAGCGTTAAAGACCTCACGCGCCAGGCCGTCACCGCCGCGCTGCAGGACGCAGGCTGCGACGCCTCGCTCCTGCAAGCCGCCTATTTCTCCAATGCCACGCAGGGCCACACGGACGGCCAGCACATGGTACGCGGGCAATTGGCTTTGCGCGCTATGGGCGTACAGGGCATTCCGGTGGTTAACGTGGAAAACGCCTGCGCCAGCGCCAGCACGGCGCTGCACATGGCCGTGCAACATGTGCGCAGTGGCGCCGCCGATATCGTGCTCGCAGTGGGCGCCGAGAAGATGTGCATTGACGACAAGGCCCGCATGTTCGCCGCCTTCGACGGTGCCTGGGACGTGCATGACACCGAAGCCGGTAAAGAGCGCCTGCTGGCCATGGGCCACGGCATCGCACCGCCTCCGGGAAGCCAGTCGCCCCGCCCCTACAGCCTGTTCATGGACGTCTACGCCGCAATGGGCTGCATGCACATGCGTGAATTCGGCACCACGCAGCAGCAGTTCGCGGCGGTGGCCGCCAAGAACCATGGGCACTCCGCGCACAACCCGCTGGCGCAATACCGTGAAGCCATTAGCGTAGAGCAGGTGCTGGCCGCCCCGCCGATCAGCTACCCGCTCACGCTGCCCATGTGTTCACCAGTGAGTGACGGCGCGGCAGCGGCCATCGTTTGCAATGAATCGGGCCTCAAGTGCCTGCAAGGCGATGCCCGCCGTGCCGTGCGCGTGCTGGCCTGCGTGCTGCAGACCGGCAGCGAGCGCGCGTCGAACGACCTCGAAAACCACCTGGTGCGCAAGGCCGCCCACCGGCTCTACGAACAATCCGGCGTGTCGCCCCAAGACGTGGGGGTGGCCGAGGTGCACGACGCCACGGCCATTGGCGAAGTCTTGCAGTCCGAACTGCTGGGCCTAGTTCCCATGGGACACGGCGGCCCGGCGGCCGAACGCGGCGAGACGCGCCTGGGTGGACGCATCCCCATCAACCCCTCAGGAGGGCTCGAAAGCAAAGGCCACCCGATTGGTGCTACCGGGCTGGGCCAGGTGTTTGAGCTGGTGACGCAACTGCGCGGCGAGGCCGGGCCGCGCCAGGCACCGGGCGTGCGCATCGCGCTGGCAGAAAACGGCGGCGGGCTGGCGGGCGTCGAGGAAGCCGTGGCCTGCCTCACGCTGCTGGGCCGCTGAAAAGGAGGTGAAAGGTATGAGCCATTACCCCGACAACATCTTCCCCGGCATGGTCGCCAACCGAGCCGCAGAGTTTCCAGACTTCAAGGTGCTCACCATCGAAGGCGCCGGGGTGCGCCCCGACGAGGTGCGCACTTACCGCCAGCTTTGGGACAACGGACAGCGCATGGCGCAGGCCATGCTCGACCTGGGCATTGCCCCGGGCGAACGCGTGGCCCTGCTCATGGCCAACCACGCCGAGTTCGTCGAGGCCATGGTGGCCGCTGGCATCGTGGGCGCAGCCGTGGTGCCCATCGATCCACGCACCAAAGGCGACAAGCTGCACTTCATGCTGTCCAACAGCCAGTGCAGCGCAGCCATCGCCGCAGACTACGTCCTGCCCCGCCTGCAACCGCTGCGCGAACGACTGCCCGGCCTGCGCTGGGCGATGGCCTTTGCCACCGACGAGGGCGACCGGCCCCTGTCCGACTGGCAGGGCGTTGAGAACTTGGCGGCACGGGCTCCGGCCGATGTGCCCGACCTGCCCCTCCTGACCATCGACCCCGACAGCGCACTGGAGCTGATCTTTACCTCCGGCACCACAGGCGACCCCAAGGGCATCGTGATGACGCACCGGCGGTATTGCCAAACCGTGCGGCTCGGCCCAAGCCTTTTCGGGTACAGCACGGACGACGTGCTGTACTCGGGCCTGTCGCTCACGCACGCCAACGCGCAACTCGTCACGCTCGGGTCGGCACTGGCCTGTCGCCTGCGCTGTGTCCTTTCGCGGCGCTTTACCAAATCGCGCCTGTGGGACATCACGCGCCAGTACGGCGCGACCACGTTCACCTTGCTCGGCGGCATGACCACAGCGGTTTATACCGAACCCCGCAAACCCAACGATGCCGACAACCCGGTGCGCTTCGTTGTCTCCTCCGGCATGCCGGCTGCCATCTGGGGTGAGTTTTCCCAGCGCTTTGGTGTGCAGATCGTGGAGTTCTATGGCGCGGCCGAAGGCGGGATGACCTTCAATCACTTTGGCCAGGGGCCTTTGGGCAGTATTGGCAAACCTCCGCCCTCGCTGCAATATCGCATCGTGGATGAGGCCGGCAACGATGTCCCGCCTGGCCAGCAGGGCGAACTGCTCATGCGCCATGCCAACGGTGCGCCTTTCGTTGTTGAATATTTCGGCAACCCCCAGGCGTCGCAAAGCAAGTGCGCCGGAGGCTGGCTGCACATGGGCGATGTGGTGCATGCGGACCAAGATGGCTGGCTGTATTTCGACTATCGCCAGGGCAGCGGCATCCGTCGCAACGGCGAATTTATTGCCACCGCATACATCGAGAAGGCGATCGCTGAATCGGGCATGGTCGATGACGTGTACGTCTACGGCATAGCCAGCGCGCAGCTCGCACCAGGAGAAAAGGAAGTCGTCGCCGCCGTTGTCCCCAAGGATGCGGCGACTTTCAACGCGCAGCAACTCTTCGACGTGTGCCGGGAGCGCCTGGAGGCCGGCATGTTGCCGGGTTTCATCCAAGTGTTGGCCCAAATTCCCAAGACGGCATCCGAAAAGCCGCAGGACAGCTTCCTGATGGAGGCGTTCGAGCGCGAGCCGCAGAGCGTGCACCGGCGTATGGTGCGGGTTTAAGACTCGGGAGCTCCACCGCTGCAAGGTGGCGGAGATCCTTTCCGTATTGGGTCAACAGTGCAATCCTCGGCTTTGTATGGGTGGATAGCTCAGGCGGAAACCCGCGCCGCCGTAACCGTTGTCTGTTCGGGGTTGATCTTGTCGCCGCAAGGAACTATAAAAAGGACATGTCTACAACCCGCCAAGTTCTCGATGATCCAGTTCTATTGGGGCTGATTCTGACCGCCATAGCTATCAACCTTGTAGTGCTTGGTCTTAAATTGGAGCGACGGCGTGCACATCAGGTGACAGACTGATAGCGGTTGGGTGCAGAGGGTGCTGCTGGGTAATCCTTGACAAGCCCAGGTGCGATTCACCGCACAAATCGATACACTGCTCTACTATGGAAGTAGCACTGGTTATGCCTTCAACGCCTGTATTGATCTACGGGCTCTTTGTCTTGCTCTTCATTCTCATTGCAATCCCCGCGGGGCGAATGATTGATAAGGCCAACAAAGAAACCGACGATTCAATCAGGTTGTTGCTAAAGCGCCGTGACGAGCTACGTCAAATAACTTCAGATAGCGATTATTAATAGGCCGCGCTCAGGTGGTGGCAGCCTGCGCGCAACCCGGTGCCAGTCTTACTTTGAGCGCGTGCGCCAGGGCCCCATGGCGGGCGTGCGCGTTGTTCGCAAGCAGATCTTCGAGTAAGCGACTGGTAGTTTCCCGGTGAATGCGGTTGGGGGTTGGAGGGGGTCTATGGGCATCAGATGACAGGCGTCATGGGTGTTTCATCCGCAGGATCACTTCGCATCTGCCAAGCGTACAAAATCTGCCACGCATATGAGTTCGCTTCCGAGAATGGATCCGACGCGAATCACCAGATCGACAGGCGTGCCCGTGTACTCCGCTCTGTCCAAGGCGCTGGCATCTTCAAGCTTCGGCGGCCGGTCCGGCATTCGCAGAGTGCGAGCAGCCCGCAATTGGGAAGGCAAGCTTGTTCGGTTCAGAAGTTTTAAAGTGAACCCTCTGCGTTCCCGAAAAAGCTTGGCGCGCACGTGAAACAATTCACGACGCCACTCGTATCGAGGCAGCGTCGGAAGCTCCATCTGCCAAGGATCATCTTCGGAAAGATGGCCATTCCAGTGGCGGTGGCGTGCACTGACCAGCGCATTCAGTTGTTTTTTTGTCTTGGGGGCGAAAGCTCCATCCGATAAATCCAGAAATCCCGCTTGCATGCGCTGCGCGAGGGCAATGACAGCCTGCGTGTTGTGAACTGGCAATTCCTGCCATGCGTGCCGCAGGCGCTGCCGGTCTGCGAGCATGTTCTTTTCCCGTGCGCCGAGAGAGTTTTCTTCCGGTACGAAGTCCAGCAGTTGCTGGGGTCGCGGTGCAAGTTCAAGCACCAACACGATCAGAGGCTCCCCCGATTTTTTGTTGCGCAGGCAGTAGCGATAGGTCAGGGTGGTGTACAGCAGAAAGCGGTCTACCTCAACCAGCCTCTCAAGGTCTGAGATCACCGCTTGAGCTCGCTGTCGCAGCTGCATTTCATCAAAAAGGTCAGGCAATCCAGGAATCTCCAACTCCATTACTTTCATTGCCATGAATTGAGTCATTGATACTTGCTCCCTTCGAGGTCAGCAACACGTAGCCACGCCCACGCGGCCAGGAACGCGCAGTGCAGCCCGATGATTGAGTTCGCACTGCCATTTCTATTGCGTAGGGCCCCATCGGAACTTATGACCAGCCAGATGGGAGGGCGGCCATGGCGATGGGTATGGCGCACCTGAGCGAACGAAGCGCCCAGCTGAAATCGCACGGTCTCTTGTGCACGTGCAAGAGCGTCGCTGATCTCACTCTGCCGCTGGTCGGTCGATGACCAGTGCAGGGACATGAGACTGCGGTTGATGCCCGAGTCTGCGAGTAACCCCATGAAACTTTCCCACTCCGATCCAGGGCGCACGGCCAGATGTTGGTCGTCAACGGCACGCTCCCAGTAGCTGGTCGCTCGTTGCAACCGCAAGAATTCAATCTTTCCCATCACATCCGTCAGTTGAAGCCAGCGCCGCTGCGAGAGCCGGGCGAAGTCCGGGCGCATTCCCAGCAAGCGTCCTGATGATTCAAGCAGCGCTTGCATGCCATGGCTGAGGGCATCCAGCATTGAGGGCGTCCTCTTGCCGTGGCGTTCTGCAAAATCTCCGACGGCTTCAACAATCCGGACAACCTGCTGATGGGGCACCGCATGGCGCAGGCCAACTTGTTGCGTCGAGAGACCAGCTGCGATTTCGCGAAGTACTCCCACGACCTGGGCATATGTAAGCGCATGCGACTGCGGCGGCGGCAGCGGATTGGCCGGCACTGTCATTGCGATTGAATCGCTGATGGCAGAAAGAGGAATGCGCAGGGCTACGTCGGTCAGTGATGTTCGAAGAATTTCCGCAGTAAAGCCGCCGCGCCTGGTGGCGCGGCTTGCGCGTTGGCGCAGCGTCTCGGGCGCCACCCCCGTCCAGGCCGACGTTCCGACATAGTCCAGTGGCAGACGTTCGAGTGCTACGTCGATGGAATGCCTGAGACCAGGCTCGTAGATATGGCAGTAGTGCACGGCAGTTACATGCCCACCGATGTGGCCGACTTCGTTGGCCAATCGATCTAGTGGATTGACTTCATCGTCGTTCTCCTGCAGCAGTATTGCGGCCAGGCGTTGGCTGGCATAGCTGTGGCGAAAGGCATGCAGGCTGATGCTCTCGTCCCCGGTGACTGTTTTAAGCAGCTGATTCAGCCAGAAATACATCCTGCCAGAGTGCGCCAACTCCGTTGGCCGATCTGGTTGCCCAAACAGATAGTCTTCATGGGTGGCAAGTTCTGCCGCACGTCGCGCGAGCCAAGTCCTTACGATCGCCATCGCAGTGATGTCGCGGACCGTCACTCGGCGCCGGCCCTCACGTGACTTCTCTCGGCCGTCACGCAGCTCGCGTGCGATTTCCACCACCAGATGATCCCCTTCGTCAAGAACATTGCCAATGCGCAGCACCAAGAGTTCACCAATGCGCACGGGCGCATTGCCGACAATTTCCAGGGCGGCACCCAGCTGGGCCACAAAGCGGTCTGCTTGTGCATCGCCAGCTAGCCATTCCCGCAGCCGCTCCTTTTCGTGCGGCCAGACCAAGTTGGCACGGACGTTGGCTTCGACCTCGACTTGGAGTAGGCCGGTCGGAAGTGGCGGCACTTGCCACCAGGCACGCAGGAATTGGTGAAGTGCCTTCAGCGCTGCGATGCGGGCGGGACCCATGGTTGCGCTGCCGTTCACTAACTTGCGGAAAATTTCAGCGTAAGTTGTTTCGTTGATGCCATACAACCGAACTTCATTGAGAGCCACATGAAAATCATCGGCCAAAGCGTTCAGGTAGTCCGACGGTGTGGTGGACGCCAGATTTTTCTTGCGCTTGGTACCACGCTCGACGAGGTCCAGGGCAAACGCATGAAGGACGGCACATGCTTCGTCTGCATCGTCTAGGCTGGCGGCCAGTGAATGCAGCCGACGCAGGATCTCTTCACGCTTGCTGACATTTGATCCTTTGGTCGGCGGACGCAGTGCCGCAAGAAGTTGACGGATGAAAGTGGCGCCGCTGCGAACCGAGGCAGGACGCCCAAGAAGGGCGGCTTCAAAGGCGCGTTCGTACACCGGGTAAGAGGTCGTGCCCTGTGGCTCCGGATCGACTTCTTCGGGCAACAGCGCCCGCCTTGTTTGCGCCCGAGCCAGCGCGCTGCGCGGCGTGGCGCTTAAGGGATCTGCACCGCTCACATGGCCGTACAGAACTGGCGGCAGGTGATTCTGCAACCAACCCATGGCAGTTGTGAGGAGCTGTTCCCAGATTGTTTCTAGGGGTGAGACAACACCGCTTTTGAGGGCGCGGGCGCTCAACACGCCCATGAGATGTTCGCGGGCCAACCCATACGGTTGCCACTCCTGTACCCGAGCCAGTGCCAGAGTGGTCCAGACGCTCAGGTGGCGGGCGTCATGACGGGAGCCAATTTTCCAGTCCAACCGCACTGCAGTCTCGAATCTGCGGGCTTGCTGGCAGGCAGCGTATGCGGCTTGCAGTTCGGTGTCGCTGGCGATGCCATCAAATGCAATCAGGCATGCCAGTGTCAGGCCTGCCGGTTCTAGCTCTCGCACGCTCGAGGAGATCACCCAGGACTGAAAGTCCCCGAACTGATGGCTGATGTTGCCGAGATTTTGAGGTTGCAGGAAGTGCATGCGCCGGCTGAGGTCCGGGATGAAAAGCGCACGCTTGAATGAAGATCGGCGCGGTTTTGCCTGATTCATCATTACTCCCTTCGCAACCCAGCCAGGGCTTGGATGCCGACTTCCCGCATGACGACCAGTTGGGTTGCCTCGATGCGACCGAGCGCTTGATGAGGGACGCAGACCTGGGAGTTGGTGTTCCTTTCCAGGCCCACAACTCGATGGCGCATGAAGCTATCAATGTCCCGTGAGCTCAGCCCGCGCTCACGCAGCACGTTTTGCCAGAAGTGTCGGCCGACATTGGGTGGCACCCTGATGGACTCCGGCATCTCCCGCCAGGTGAAATGTGCGCCTGCTGCATGGACCGCCCCGCTGGGGCTGAGTGTCAGAAAAAGCGGACCCGTGCCCTCTACGGCAATACGCAGTCTTTGTGCGAGCAGGAGCCCGTGACGGTCATTAAGCCGTTGCAGACGTTGCACCAGAGCCCTGGCGTGTGCAGCATAGAGGCAAATCTGCTCCCTGACCTGCGCGTTGAGCAGGGCAGGCTGAGCCATGAGTACATCCCCACCCTGCTTGTCGTGCACCACGATTTGATCCTGCCCATATAACAACTCCTCTGCCAGCAGGCGATAACACTGAACTTCGCGTAGTCCAGCGCAAAAGCTGATCAGCGCAGCTGAGTAACGGGTGAAATGAATATGGTGTTCAAGTAGGCGGAGCGCATGTGCGTTTCGTCCTGGCAGAGAAGCTGTGACAGCCTCAGCCAGTGCGGAAAACAAATGCTTGACTCCATCGAGATGCAGGGAGGCGCGCGAGCCGAGAGGTGGCAGTTGTTCAGCCTCCATGGTTGACATACCCCAGCCCATGCCTCCATAGAGCCTCGTGCAGCCAGTGTGAATCTCCCGGCCCGTCAGACGGGCGTAGTACATACGTGCCGAACCGATCAGGGAAAAGTCTGTGGTTAAGCAGGCGGACACAAGCCGGTCGTTGCCTAGGGCCAGTGAGATGGCGCCGGTGGACTTGCTAGCACGGGCCAGGGAGGCGTGGAGCTTGCAGGACTCGTGTGGAATCAGCGAGTTTCGTGGATCTACCCGCACCCAGTCCACCAAGTCCCCGAGTAGCACCGCTTGCGGATAGATTTGGCTGCGCCGCTGTATCTCCTCTGCCAGAAAGACGGGTAGAGGCAGAACCACGATATCGCCGCTGACTTTAAAAAGGTGTGCAGTCGCCATTGGCGGCTGGGCCCGGTGTGGAAACAGGGTACGCAGATTGAGTAGCAGGCACCCCGTCCGGACGCAGATGCCGAGGATGTTGAATGGTCGGTACCCCGTCACCAATGGCAGGCTTAGCACTAGCAACGGCGGCAAGTTCACAAGCAGCTCCAGTGACTGTATGACTGCGGCACCATCTTTTGCTTCGACCCGTGTGCGCAGCATCGTCGCAGCACGTCGGTAATGCGCGAGAGGGAGGTGACTGTCGTCAATAGCCGCTTGGCGGTGTTTGGGGTTCGGGTAATCAAGACGCCAGCGCAACCTGGCGAGCAAATCCAGTATTGGAGGCCTTGCCGCTGGTCCCCAGCGCCTGCGCGATCCAGGCACGGTCTATCAACGCGCTGAGCTGCTCGAGGCGATCAGGTACTCGGGGCAGGGTCTCGCGCAAGGCGTTTGCAAGCAGGCTCATCAAGCAAAAAAGGGAACGTGTTGAACACGCTCCCTTTTACTGGATCAAGCCGCCTGCGGGCTTAACTGACTGGCATTGTGCACACGTGCAGGCTTTTTTGTTTTGGATAGCCATTTCAGCTCAGGCCGATTAGTTGCTGACATCGCTTCTGCATACCCCGCGGTGCTCGATCAATCCTTTGCAGATTTGACTTGGCGATCCAGCTTCGCAGCAAATTGGAATGTCATTCGCGTGACGTAGGAAAGACAATGGGTTGCGTATTTTTCAGCGTTTTTCCCTCTGCGGTTCTGGCTTTGCACCGCCCGAGGTTCGCTGTAGACATCACTAACTTTGGACAATCTGTTTGAATAACCGGCCTTGCGACGCGCGATTTATTCGGCTCACAAGTGAGTTCCGCATAGGTCAAACGCGGTTGCTTGCGCAGCGGTGGCCCCAAACGAACCGCTCAGCACTACCCAGCTCGTCGCAAAGCTGGCTGACGTAGCGCAAGCCTGCAGCGCAGTAGCGCGTTTGGCGTAGATGGGGCACTTACCCCGCCGTTTAATCTATACGGCGATAGCGACCTTCCCGAATTTCGGTGAAGTAGACCTTCCGTATGGTGTCGCCATTGGAATCAAAGACGATTTCCTGCTGAAGGCCTTGGTACGGACCACTGCGCGCTACGGCAGCTTTCACGGGCTCCCCCGGTTTTCGGTTTTTCAAGGCTGTGAGTACAACGGTGGCGGCATCGTAGGTCGAAACGGAGCTGTATCCTGGGTTGCGTTGGAACCGTTTGAAGTAAGCGTCGCTGAATTCTTTGAATCGAGGTGATGCGTCGTCGCGGTCGTAGTTCTGTACGATCAACAGGCCCTCGACTACTTCTCCACCCAGGTCGATCAATTGCTCGGTGGCTGCCCATTCGGACGCAGCGATGGGAAGCTTGGGAGCTAGCTTGCGAGCGGCCTGCGCCAAACGCGCAACGTCCAGAGCCCCAGAGATAAAAAGTAGGCCGTCGGGTTTGCTTTGCAGCATCTTGGTCACCACGCCTTCAAAGTCAGCGTCCTTGCTTGACTCGTAGGAAACCTCGGCAGCGACTGAGGCTCCCAGACCTTCCACAGCTGTTCGGAATTCATCCAGCCATGATTGGGTGAAGGAGCGGTTGCGAAGGTCGTAGGCCACCGCAATGCGCTTTTGGCCTCGGCTGTACATCACCTTTGCATAGTCCCCAGCGTTGTCACGCGTGGTGCGGTTGATGCGATACAGGTTGTCATCCTTTCCCTGGAACTCCATCGCGGTGATCGTTGGGCTGATTTGAAAGATGCCTGCTTGTCCGGTGATAGGTACGATCACTGCCGCCATGCCGCTGGTAAACGGGCCCACCACAGCCTCTACTTTGGCGGTAACCAGTTGGTTGGCGGAAGCCTGCGCGGTTTCTTTGCTTTGCGCATCGTCTTTGGCCATGATCTCGACCAATCGTCCGTTGGCCCCTCCCGCCCTGTTGAATTGCTCTACTGCTAGAGTCAATCCGTTCAGTCCGGATTGCCCGTTATCCGAGTTAGGCCCCGAAAGGCCCCCGATGAAACCAATGCGGATAGGTTCGACAGGTTTTTCAGAGCAGGCGGCCAGCACCGCTGTAATCGCAATCAAGAAAGCGGAAACTTTTTTCATGGGCAACCCGATATGTAACAAAATACTTCTACGATAACGCTTTCGTGCTTGCACGAGTCGGTTTGGCCATGAAAAAACTGGATGATCTGTCGGTCTTAGTGCCAGAAAATGAGGACATCATTGGCCGGGGGCACCCACGTCGGTTCGACTGGCGCGGAGCGTGGAACCGCTCCCTGCGGTTCAGGCTGCTGGCTTTGGGAATGATGCCGCTGCTGATGGCATTTCCACTGGTCATGGCAGCACTGAGTATTTTGGGTGGTGATCGGGCCGAAGAGATGCTCTTGGCCAACCTGCGGGGGCAGTTGGGCGCGAGCAGCACCTATCTGGAGCAGACGCGGCGACAAACCGGCCAGCAGCTGGGTCAGCTGGTACGTAGCGAGCGCATACGCACACTCCTCAGCAGCAACAGCGATCCTAAAAATGTGCAGCGTGTGCTGGCTGAGGTGGCTGACAGCAATAATCTGGATTACCTGCTGATCATTGAGGAAAACGGCAGGATAGTTGCAAGCAACTCGGGCCACTCTGCTGGCATGGTGCTGCCTCCGGACCATGTGGTTGAGCAGGCTCGGGAGGGCGTCGTCACTTCTGCCTTCGAGCGATTCGAGCCCAGTGTGCTGGAACTGCTGGGCAAAAATCTGCAGAGTCAGGCGATTGTGTCATTGCCAGAGGGTGGCAACCATTCGGCAGAGCGCAGAGGTCTGGCCATACATGCGGCTGCGCACTTTCCTTTGGCGGTAGACGGTCCCAATGCCATGTTGGTAGGCGGTATTTTGCTCAATCGCAATGCGCCCTTGATCGAGCACATGCGAGAGCTTGTCTACCCGGTTGGTACCCTGCCTGACAACACGGAGGGCTTGGTTTTGCTGACGGTGGATGACACCATCATTTCTCTGAGCAGACAACGACGTGAGGGCGGCCGCTTCACAGGTGGACATCTGACTGTGGAGCCCGCTATGGAATTGGCGAAGGGTGAGAAGCAGTGGATGGGACGAACGAGGTTCGGTGATGCCACCTACATGATGGGCATCGATGCAATCCGTGACATTCACGAGGGAGAGATCCTGGGCGCAGTGGGGGTGGCGTTTCCCTACGCCCCCTACGAAAGGGCTATCCGGCTGCTGCTGAGTGCCGTTGGCGGCGTACTGGCTGTAACCATGCTGGTGGTGTCTGTCTCCTATTTGGCCGCTGGCAGGGAGATCACCGGGCGTCTTCAGGCGATTGGTCAAGCCATGTCGCGCGTGCGGCAGGGCGACCGCAGCGCTCGCGTCGCTGGTGGGCACCGCTGGGACGAGTTGGAGAAGCTGGCTCGCCACTTCAATGGGTTGTTGGACACGATTGTCCAGCAAGATGCCAGCCAGAAGGTGGCTCAAAAAACCATCGCCGATGAAGCCTCACGCCGTCGGGCGCTGTTCGAGCACGAGCGCGATGGCGTGGTCATTCTCAATGAAGACGGCTCTGTATTTGAGGCCAACCCGAGTGCAGCCCGGATGCTGGGCTACTCAACTGATGAGTTGCGAGGCATGCACGCGTCAGCCTGGGATGCCAAATTCAGTGCTGCCGAGATTGCTGACAACATCCGTACGACGCGCAATGAGGGTGAATTGCTGGAGACCGTGCACCGGCGCAAAGATGGCACCACCTACGCAGCAGAAATCACTACCAGCAAGGTGCGGTGGGGTGATCGCACCTTCATCCTGACCAGCCAGCGAGACATTTCTGAGCGCAAAGCCGTAGAGGCTGAGTTGGGTCGTTACCGCATCAATCTGGAGCAGTTGGTCGAGCAGCGCACTCGCGAGCTGAACGACCGTACCGCCCAGTTGGACACCATTTTTGCGCTGAGCCCTGATGGCATGGTGTCTTTTGACCGCCAAGGCCATGTGGCTTCTGTGAATCAGGCGTTCCTGCACCTGACGAAGCTGGACAGTGGCAAGGTTCAAGGCTTGGATGAGCAGGCTTTTGAGGAGGTGTTACGGGCACTATGTCGTGAGCCCCTGTCCTTCTCAGGATTCGAGGGTCTCCGCCAAGGGGGCGGTTCGGGGTCCGAAGGCCCGAGGCCGCTGCTGGAAATGGCGGGGCCAGGTGGGCGTGTGCTTGAACTGCGTCTGAAGTCCTCCGAATCGGCGTTTGTTTCGCAGGTTCTCTACATCCGCGATATCACGCATGAGACGGAAGTCGACCGCATGAAGAGTGAGTTTCTGACCACTGCAGCCCATGAACTGCGCACCCCGATGGCCAGTATCTACGGCTTCTCCGAACTGCTTTTGCTGCGCAAGTTTTCGGACGGAAAGCGGCAAGAGCTGCTGGAAACCATTGCCAGGCAGGCGACTCGCATGTCCACCATCATCAATGAGCTGCTGGACCTGGCACGCATCGAGGCACGGCAGGGCCAGGATTTTGTGATGGAGACAGTGCCGTTGCAGGACATTGTGCGCCTGGTGGCTGACGACTACAGCCCACCGACAGGGCGTGCTCGGCCCGTCCTGTCTGACTGCGAGGTGCCGGTGTATGTGAAAGCTGACCGTGGCAAGCTGCAACAGGCCATCCTGAATGTGCTGTCGAACGCTTACAAATACTCCCCTGATGGCGGGGACGTGGTCATTGAGTGCCAGCTTCAAGACGATCGCCGGTACGTGGCCATCACCATTCGCGACCAGGGCATGGGCATGTCGCCAGAGCAGTTGCAGCGGGTCTTTGAGCGCTTTTACCGTGCCGATGCCTCAGGTCACATTCCGGGGACGGGGCTGGGCATGAGCATCGTCAAGGAAATCATCGAGATCATGGGCGGCAAGGTCAGCGTGAACAGTGCACCTGCCGTGGGCACCGCTGTCACGATCCTTCTGCCTGTGGTCGCTGTTGCCGAGGCGTAGTGCAAGATCAATCAGTTGGGCCTTGACCAAACAGATCGGAGCGTGCCGATTCCGTGATCGCCACCACGCAGGGGTGGCTGATGCGCCGCTCCACTGAAATGGCAAAGAATTCTTCAACCAGCTCGCTGGATCGACCAATGACTTCCACCCCAAACTGGGCTTGGGTCTCTTGCTCCAGAACGGTGGGTGACGTGAAGATACCCCGGCCTTCCCGCCCGAAGGCGTTCATCAGAGCGCTGTCGTCGAACTCCCCCACGATGCGAGGCTGCAGGTGGTGTTTGTTGAGCCAGTGGTCGAGTTGCTGGCGCACCGAAGACTGCGGCCCTTGAATGAGCATGGGCGCCCCGTGAAGGCACTGGGGAAAGGCGCCCTGCAATTCTTTTTTGAGAGACGGCGCGCAGAAAAAGCTCATGCTCGATGAGCCCAAGGCGTGGTTGAACGCGCGCACGCCGATTTTCTTGGAGGCTGGTTCATCGGCCAGCAGCAGATCGAGCCGGTGGATACTGAGTTGCGCCAGCAGTTCGGGGAATTTGCCCTCGTGGCATATCATGTGCACCTGTTCGTGCATCCCCAGCGCGGGCTCCAGCAAATGGTAAGCCACCGATTTGGCGACCGAGTCAGCCACACCCACCTTGAATTCCAGCGGTTTTGCCTGTCCTCTGGGTAGTCGGATGGATTTTTCAAGCTCATCACTCAGCGCAAAGATCTGCTCTGCGTACCCCAAGGCGATGCGGCCCTCGTTCGTCAATTCCAGCTCGCGTCCGCGTTTGCGAAACAGTTCATGGCCCAGCCATTCCTCCAGCTGGTTGATCTGTCCCGACAAAGTTTGGGGTGTGGTGTGCAATTGCTCACCGGCGCGCATCACGCCGCCCGCCTTGGCTGCGGCCCAGAAGTAGCGCAGATGTTTGAAGTTCATGGTGGCAAATTATTCGCAAAAAACGACGTATTGTGTTGAATAAAACGAATAGACGCGAAGTGTTTATTTCTCTAGAGTACAGGGCTGGCAAGGACAACACGCCTTGTCTGCGGTATCGCACATTCGTGTTCAGAAGGAGTTGCCATGCGTATTACGACCCGAGGAAAAGTCGCTGTATCGGCCATGACGGACCTGGCCCTGCATCAGAGGATGAAGCCGGTGTCGCTGACGACCATCAGCCAGCGCCAAGGCACATCACTTTCTTACTTGGAACAGTTGTTCAGCGCACTGCGTCGCGCAGGGCTGGTGGAGAGCACGCGTGGGCCTGGAGGCGGCTACACGCTGGCCCGCAAGCCCGAGCAAATCGCTGTGGCGGAAATCATCCTGGCGGTGGAGAACATGGAGGTGGATGACTACCAGCCCCTCACGCCGCCCCAGGTGGCTCAGCTCAAGGCCATGACGGGTGAGCTGTGGGTGTCGTTCAATGCCCGGGTGCTGGACTATTTGAAGTCCGTTTCGCTGCGCGACCTCATGACGCAGGCGCAAGCCCAGGGTGTGGTTGCCGCGCCCGAGCAGTCGGCTGCTGCACCGCGCAAGGCGCTGGGGGTGGTGCCTGTGAAGCGCCCATTGATGTCGCGCCTGCAAATTCCCAATTCGGTATTTGCATTGGGCTCGATGCCGCTGGCCCCCCGGCGCTGAGTTTTCGTCTTTGGACAGTTTCCGGGGGATTGATCCCCTGCGGTGAGCCGCATCTGACCTGCAGACCGCAATGCACAGCCAACGCTGATTCGGCGCTGGCTGCGCATGTGCATCAGCTCAAGGACGGATCCGCCGCCATGTTGTCGAACTTCTTGAAGTACTGACGAGCCATCGCCACCAACTGCGCATCGGTAGGGTGGTCGGCCGCCACGGAATCCACCACAGCGGCAGCGACCGCTGCGTTGTGCTTGCTGCACCAGTCGCGGAACTGGTTGCGAGCCAGGCCGGGGCCGCACAGCAGGACTTCATGGGTGCCTTGCAGTGCTTTGGCGGTGTCAGCAAAGAACGCGCTGGTGTCGTCGTTCTTGCCCTGGTGCTTGTGGTGGCTGCGCGATTTGACGCGCTGGGCTTCCATGTGTTCGCGGTCAAACATCACCACGTGGGCTTCGGAATGGTCCATCCAGACAACGGCGTGAAAAGTGCTCATGGGTCAACTTTCTTGAAGTGAAAAACATCCGCCCGCGTGGGGCAGTTCTTGGAACCGTGGGTTATTTGGCGGGGCGGGCGTGGCGTTCTGCGGCCTCTTGGCAGGGCAGGCAGCGTGCAACCTCGGGGGTTGCCTGCAAGCGGGCCGGCGCAATGTCCTGGCCGCAGTCTGTGCACTCGCCGTAGGTGCCGGCATCCATGCGTTCGAGTGCCGACGCGATGGCGTTGAGCTGTGCCGACTCGTGCTCTTCTATTGCAAATTCGAGGGAGCGTTCGCTGGCTACCTGGGCGCGGGAATCCTCCGCGTGGCCGAAATGTTCGGCAGCAGCCTCGACCCGGCCCACGTTGCCGCCGCGCTGTTGCGCAATCTGGGCGAGGATGCCGGCTTTGTGATCCAGCAGCTGCTGGCGTAGCGATGCGACCTGGGTCTTGTCCATGCGGTCAACTCCTGCAAAGTGATTGAACATCTTTATGGTGCGCCTGCTAGGTGATCGGCGTGTTGACGCAAGTCAATTTGCTGGCGCGTCCCAGCGACCGCCGCCAGCGGACCTGGAATGGCCGCTGACTTGGGAGCCGAGTGCTTATTTGCGCCGCGCGAGCATCTCCGCCGTGCTGGTTTTGCGGTCGGCATTGATGCGCTGTACATGCGGACGTTCTGCCATGCGGGCCAGGTAGTCGCGCACGGGCAGCTCTGCCAGGTAGTCCCGGCCATAGATGGCCTTGGTGGCTGAGCTGACCAGGGGCAGGTGCACGATGGCGGCGCAGTCGGCCATGCTGAAGCTGTCGCCCGCCACGTAGGGGGCAAAAGACGCCAGCTTGGCAAAGGCCGCGATGTTCTTCTCCAGTTGAATGCCCACTTTCTCCCGTGCGGCTTCACTCACCGTGCCACCAAAAAAGGCTTGGGGGTAGAGGTTGCGGGCGACCAGTTCCAGATGCAACTCCATGAAGGTGATCAGTTCGCGCACTTTGGCGGCCGCGAACGCCTGGGCGGGGACGAGGGCTGGTGTGGGGTAGGCGGCCTCGATGTAGTCAGCAATCACCGCGGATTCGCACAGCGGGCCTTCGGGGGTGAGCAGATAGGGCACCTTGCCCAAGGGTGAAGCTGTCAGATCGGTCTGGCCCACCCAGGCAAGCTGCTCCTGAAAGGGCACGCCTTTTTCAAACAGCGCAAGCTTGACCTTGTTGTAGTAATTGCTGGCAGAAAAGCCGCAGAGCGTCAGCATGGGGTGGTCTCCTGAAGGTTGTAAAAAAATGGGGCGCGAGTGTTTCCACATCCTAGAAGCCCGTGCGCAAAGCGGGCGTCGCGGAGTTGACCTGGGTCATGAAGCGAAAAGGTCTATCCCGCCCTGCGCAGGGGGCGCCTACAATTCCGCGACATGCCACCCGTGCCCCTGCAAACCCTTCGCAGCCTTCGATGGCTCGCCCGCCTCGTGTTGGCGTGGTTTGTGTTGTCGATAGGGGTTGCCGTGGCGTCGCCCTTGGTCCAGCCCAAGCCGGTGGAGTTGATCTGCCTGGGCTCGGGGGCCGTCAAGCTGGTGGTCAAGACAGACGATGGCGCACAAGACATGCCCAGCCACACGCTGGACTGCCCGTTGTGCGTACACGTAGGCGCACCGCCGCCGATACTGCAGGTCCGGCTGCCAGAGGTGCATCCACTGGCGCACGCCCTGCTTCCCATCCCCGCTGCGCACATTGCGGCCCGCACGGCGGCGCCGCTGCCGCCACGCGGCCCTCCGGTCATTTCTTGATTTGCTATTGATTTAATAGCTGCTGGCGCTTGCCTATAAAGCGCTAGAGGCCTATTTGGCTCAATAGCAAAGGCGCTGTCTGCTTTGGCTGCAGATGCATGGCGCTGGGTTGGCCCCGCTGGTTCGCGCCCCCGGCGTTACCAGCACCTGCGCTGTCTTTGCTGCTCCAGCGCTCCACCCCCTGTTCCTCGTCCTGCGTGTTGGGCACAGACCAAAGCCTAGGCGGCAAGTCTGGCCCGCAGTTCTCCATCCGGCTTTTGTCTGCTTGTTTTTTTAGGAGTGATTCCATGTCTTTGATTCGTAACCCCCTGGCCCGCCACCTGACTGCTGCCTTTGCCCTGACCTGCGTCCTGAGTGGTGGCGTCTGGGCGCAAACCGCCAACGTGAAGGTGGAAGGCGCCTGGGCGCGCGCCACTGTGCAGGGCCAAAAGGGCACTGGCGCGTTCATGAAGATCACCGCGCCTGAAGGCGCGAAACTGGTCGGAGCCTCGTCGCCCGCCGCTGGCGTGACGGAAGTGCACGAGATGAAGATGGAAGGCGACGTGATGAAGATGCGCGCCATGCCTTTCCTCGATCTGCCCGCCGGCAAGACGGTGGAACTCAAGCCCGGTGGCTACCACATCATGCTGCTGGACCTGAAGGCCCCCCTGGCCAAGGACACCACCGTGCCCGTGAAGCTGACCTTCAAGGACGCCAAGGGCGTGGAAAGCACCCAGGAGCTGACCCTGCCGGTGGCCACTTCGGCCCCCGGCATGCCTGCCATGCCCTCAGCCACCGGTGCTGCCGGTCACGGGCATGGCCACGGCACTGCCAAGCACTGAAGTCGCCCTGGGGCCTTGGGTGATGCAACCCCGCACCGCCGCTGGGGCGGCGCGCTGCGGGGCACCCCCATCGCCAGCGGCCACGGGTTGGAGTAAGCTGCCTTGCGACCTGCTCAGCAGCATTCGGGCCGACATGCGTGCGGCGCTGAAGGGCTCCCTGGCAGGACTCCCACTTCCTTCTTTTCCTGCAAGGCGGCCATGAGCGACACATCCCACTTCAGTTTTGGCAAATTCGTCCCCGGCTTTGATTTTCTGCAAAGTCTGGCCAAGGGGGCTGCCAGTGGCATTCCGCAAATGCCGCAACTCTCGCACTGGGTGGCGCCCACCCTCAGTGTCGAAGAGCTGGAAAAGCGCATTGATGAACTCAAGGCCGTGCAGTTCTGGCTGGAGCAAAACTCGCGCGCACTGGCCGCCACCATCCAGGCCCTGGAAGTGCAAAAGATGACCTTGGCCACCCTCAAGGGCATGAACGTGAGCATGGGCGACGTGGCCAATGCCTTCAAGTTCCAGGGCAGTGACGCGGTGATGCAGGGCATGCAAAAAGCGGCCGATGCCTTCAGCAGTGCCGCACGGCCTGCCGCGCCGCAGGCGGCTGCCCCAGCGCCGACTCCTCCGGCACCGGCTCCAGCCCCTGCGCCAGCTCCTGCACCCAGCCCCGCCCCGGAACCCGAGGCCGCTGCCTCCAAGGCGGAAGCCCCTCGCAGCCCTGGCGTGGTGGACCCACTGCACTGGTGGGGCGCGCTGACCACCCAGTTCCAGGAGATTGCCGCCAACGCATTGAAAGACGCCAACCACCACGGCAACCCCCTGGGCGCCACGCAGCACCTGGCCAAAGATGCGTTGAAGAAGGCCACCGACATGGCCAGCCACCTGGCGGCCCAGGGTGTGCAAAGCCTGCAGGAAGTGGCCCGCGCCGCGCAGGCCGCCAAACCTGCCGCGGCCCCACGCAAGGCACCGTCTCGTTCCGCTGCGGCACCCAAAACCGCCCCCGCCAAATCTGCTGGCAGCAAGCGCGCGGCGCCTGCACCGGCGGGCAAGTCAGGCCGTGCTTCCGCCAAAGCGCCCGCCGCCCGCAAAACTGTAGCCAAGAAGGCGCCTGCCAAAAAGGCTCCCGCCAAGTCGCCGCGCCAGCGGTGAGGGGGAGTGGGCACACCCGCCGCAGGTGGCGCGATGGCCGGATTTCTGCGTGGTCAAGCGGGCCGGGGCCTGCCAGCTTTGCCCCGGCGCGCTAAAGTGGGTGGACTATGACTCTTTTTCCTACTGGCCATGCCACCCATCCCCAGTGGCGCATGGCGGCGGCGCTGGTTCTGGCGCAGCTGCGCGCTCAAATGGCGCTGCCCGCCCATGCCGCGGCGCCCACGCTGGGCTTGCTGTACATCACCGACCACTACGCCAATGACGCGCGCGAACTGCTCGACTATCTGGCCAGCGAACTGCCCGAGGTGACCGACTGGAGCGGCACCGTGGGGGTGGGCGTGTCTGCCAACAATGCCGAGTATTTTGATGAACCGGCCCTGTCGGTAATGCTGCTGGACGTTCCCGCTGACCAATACCGCGTGTTCTCGGGTGTGGCACCGCTGCCGCGCCATCCCGCCAGCGGCTTTGTTGCCCAGACCGCCTTGGTCCACGCCGATGGGCACACGCCCGACCTGGCCGAGCTGCTGCAGGAAATGGCCGACCGCACCGAAACCGGCTACCTGTTTGGTGGCCTCAGCGCCAGCCGCACCGCCAACGTGCAGTTTGCCGTGGGCGGCAACGGCAACATGGCCGGGCAGGGCGCAGCCAGTGGGGTGTTCGACGGCGGCTTGTCGGGGGTGGCCTTTGGGCCGCAGGTGCCGCTGCTGTCGCGCGTTACGCAGGGTTGCCAGCCGGTGGGCCCGCTGCACACCATCACGGCAGCCAACGACAACGTGGTGCTGGAGCTGGACCATGAACCTGCGCTGGATGTGCTGCTTGATACCTTGCAGGTGACGCTGGACGGAGACCCCCAACCAGCCCTGCGCCGCGTGCGGGCCACCTTGGCCGGGCTGGTGGATGCTGGCGCGCAGCCCCTGGGGCGCCAGCGCACGGGCCACTTTGGTACCGACACGCGGGTGCGGCACATCATTGGCCTGGATGGTGCGCGGCGCGGCGTGGCGCTGGCTGAGCATGTGCAGCCCGGTATGCACCTGGCTTTTTGCCAGCGCAACGTCACTGCTGCGCGGGCCGACCTGATGCGCATCTGCGCCGAAATTCGGGAAGAGCTCTCGCCCCAGGACATGGAGCCCGCGCCAGCCGCAGAACGCAGTGCCCAGGCGCAAGGCGCAGCCGCCCCGGCGCCCGGCACAGGTGCCATGACCAGCCCTGCAGGCGCTGCGCAGGGCCGCACCATTCGGGGCGCTATTTACGTGAGCTGCTCGGGGCGGGGTGGGCCGCACTTTGGTGGGCCGAGCGCTGAGCTGCAAATCGTGCGGCACGCCCTGGGCGATGTGCCCCTGGTCGGTTTTTTTGCAGGCGGCGAAATCGCGCACCAGCAGCTGTATGGCTACACCGGTGTGCTCACGGTGTTTACCGATGCGTAAGACTGTTGAGCCCAGCTAAACCAGCTGGCGGCCTGCTTCAGCCCCCTTCGGTTGGCAGGCCCTCGGCGTCCCACTCGGGCAGGCCGCCGCGCATCCAGTAAACGTTGCGAAAGCCTTTGTCGGCAGCCACCTTCGCGGCCTTGTAAGACTTCCAGCATTCCGCCCCGTTGCAAGAGAAGATCAGGGCCTTGCTGCGGTCCAGCGTTTCCAGGGCCTTGAAGTCGTCCTGCTCGGGGTTGAAGGCCACGTCCTTCAGGCTCTTTTCTCCGTAGGCTGCCCACACCGCGCCGCGAATGCGCTTGGCGCGGTATTCCTTTTCGGTGCGGGTGTCCACCACCACGGCGCCCTGGCCCAGGAGTTCCACCACATCCTTGGCGCTCACCCGCTTCACGCCCGGCAGGCTGGTGGGGGTGAAAAGCCCGAGTTCGGCCACTTTTTGATATTCCTGCATGTCGGGGCGCAGGCCCGTGGGTGCCAGGCCTGTGCCGCTGGATGCGGTGCTGAGCCACTGCGAAAGCTTGCCGCGCACCTCGCTGGGCAGTTCCTTGCGCACCACGGCGCTGAAGCCGCCGGGCACCGGACGCGAGGTGGCCAGCACCTTGGCCGCACCGGGGAACGTGGCCGACCACTGGGCCCATTCTTCCGCCCGCACCACGGTCGCGTCGGTGGTGCCCAGGGTGAGCGCACTCAGCCCGGCTTGCGGGTATTTTTCGTGGCGCACGCTCTTGAGGTCTTTGAACGACAGGCCTGCCTCGTTCAGCATGCCGCGCCCGATGTAGCTGTAGACCGAGTCCTGCTGCGGCAGGTACAGGCGCTTGCCCTTGAGGGCGCCCACCGATTCGATCTGGGGCAGTCCCACCAGCACATAGTGGTCAGATTTCTGGCTGCACCCCACCAGTTCGTAGCCCCGCTGCAATGCCGATGCAGCCACCTGGGGCGGGCCGATGAAGATGTCGTAACCCCCGCTGCGCGTGGCGCGCATGGCGTCGGCCAGGTCTTCGGTGGTGGTCACCGTCACTGTCTGGCCGCTGGCTTTGGACAAGCCCGCCTCCAGCGCACTGCGCAGGATGGAGTTCCCGGCTTTCTTCTCGGTCGGCTCCACCGCGACGATGGCGGTGAGCTGCGCGTGTGCCATGCCGCCCGCCAGTGCGCTGATCCACAAAGCGCCCCACACGAGACGATGGATGGTGCCTGGGTGCATGGTCTTTCCCTTCGAAGTGGTTGCTGGTGGGGCGTGCTGCGCTGCTGTGCGCAGGGCCACGCAGAGCATGGTGGGTTTTTGTTAAATAAGTGTTAAATATGCGCCAGGCGGCTACTTTGTCAACACCAGTGGCACTTTGTTTCTGTTGCTTACAAGTGCGGCGAGGCGAGCTGTGCCGCAGCGCGTGATGACCTCGAGAATGGCGTCGTTTTGCGTAGGCACTTGCGCGCGCGCAGCGGCAAACCGTACGTGAATCCCGGCGTACCGTCCCTTCATTCACAGGAGTGCACCCATGACCCCATCCACCACCCTGCCACGTCGCCACCTGCTGGCAGCCAGCGCCGCCGCACTGAGCGCTGCGGGCCTTGCCAGCTGGACTGGCGCCGCCCAAGCCCAAGCCACCGCAGCGGCTGCGCCCAAGCCGCTGCCGGGCTACGCAGGCTGGAAGGCTGGCAACGCGCTGATCGTGCACAGCAGCAGCACCCTGGAGACCCGACGCGGAGCGTTTGGCACCAGCGTGGTCACGCCGTCGAGCCAGCTGTATGTGCGCAACAACCTGCCGGCGCCCGATGCCGCCATCCTGGATGACCGCAACGCCTGGGTGGTGCGGGTGGAGGGCGTCAAGAACCCGCGTGAGATCACCCTGGCGGAACTCAAGACGCTGGGGCTGGAGACCGTGGCCACGGTGCTGCAGTGCTCGGGCAATGGGCGCGGGTTCTTCCCCACCAAGCCCAGTGGCACGCCCTGGACGGTGGGTGCCGCCGGCTGCGTGGTGTGGAGCGGCGTGCCCGTGCGCAACGTGGTGGCCGCCCTGGGCGGCGTGGCCAGTGGCATGGCTTACGTGACGGGCACGGGCGGCGAGAAGCTGCCCGAAGGCGTGGACCCGCTCACGGTGCTGGTGGAACGCTCGGTGCCCATCAAGGCCATGGAAGACGCCATCCTGGCGTGGGAGATGAACGGCGAGCCGCTCTCGCTGGCCCATGGCGGCCCGCTGCGGCTCATCGTTCCGGGCTACCAGGGCGTGAACAACATCAAGTACATCAAGCGCCTGGCCTTTACCGAAGCGCAATCGCAGGCGCGCATCATGCAGCACGGCTACCGCATGACGCCCCCCGGCGCCAAGGCCAGCCCAGACCAGCCCTCGGTGTGGGAGATGACGGTCAAGTCCTGGATCAACGGCCCGCTGCCCGAGCAAGGGCCGCTCAAGCCCGGCATGGTGCAGGTGCATGGCGTGGCTTTTGGCGGCACGCGTGGCATCAAGGGCGTGGAAGTGTCGGTAGACGGCGGCAAGACCTGGCAGGCCGCACAGCTCATCGGGCCGGACCTGGGCCGGTTTGCCTGGCGCCAGTTTGTGCTGCCGGTGCGCCTGGGCGCAGGCACCCATGTGCTGGCCAGCCGCGCCACCGACACGGCGGGCAACGTGCAGCCCGAGCAGCGCGAGGAAAACGTGGGCGGCTACAACAACGCCAGCTGGGCCGACCATGCCGTCACGGTGTCGGTGGCCTGAGTTGTTCCCGCGTCCCATTCTCTTCAGACGGCTGGCGCCAGCGGCTTGTACCCTGGCGCTGGCTGGTCTTGCCAGCGCCAGCTGGGCGGCAGACCCAGCCGAGCTGGCGCGCGGCAAGCAGCTTTTTCTGACCCTGCAGCCAGCGTGCGCCGTGTGCCACACCTTGCAGGCGGCGGGCGCGCAAGGCCAGGTTGGGCCCGTGCTCGACGAGATCAAGCCCGATGCCAACCGCGTGCTCAGCGCGCTGCGCAACGGCATTGGCGCCATGCCCTCGTTTGCCGAAAAAATGACCGAAAAAGACATGCAGGCCGTCGCCCGTTTTGTGGCGCATTCCACAGGCGCTGCACCCTGACGCTGTGATCCTCTTGCCGGGGCTGGGCCATCTGCCTGTGCCCTGGCCTTACCATGCGCCTGCAGACCAGCCCATCCGGCGGTTGAATGCTTGCTTCCAGATCGTTGTTGACTGACCCATGTCCCCTGATACCGTTGCTTCTGCCTCCCCTGTGTTTGATCCGTTGGCCAGCGCTGCCGTGCTGACCCAGGCCCGCTTGGGGCAATTGCCCCGCCCGCTCGACCTTCCCGCCGCATTGCGGCCCCAGGACGCAGCCCAGGCCTATGCGGTGCAAGACGCCGTGGTGCAGGCGCGCGGCCGGGTGGTGGGGTGGAAGGTGGGCGCGGCCAACCCCCAAGCGCTGCCTGCGCGCGCGGCGCTGACGCAAGACACCGTCTGGGTCTGCACCGAGGGGCTGGTGCAAGACCTGCCGGTGGCAGGCAATGCCGTGATTGGCGTGGAGGCAGAGCTGGCCTACGAACTGGCCTGCGACCTGCCGCCCCGTGAGCAGCCTTACTCCGAAGCCGAGGTGCTGGCCGCCGTGCGCTCGGCCCATGCGGCCATCGAGGTGTGCGACACCCGCTATGCCGCCTGGGGCGTGCAGGGCGAGTGGAGCCGCCTGGCAGACCAGGCTTGCCACGGTGCGCTGGTGGTGGGCAGCGGCCGTGCCGATGTGGCGGCCCTACAGCCCTTGTCGGTGCCCGTCAGCCTGTGGGTGAATGGCACCCTGGCCGTGCAACGACCCGCCTGGGGCAACCCGGCGGGCGACCCACTGCGCCTGCTGACATGGCTGGCCAACGAGGGCGCACACAGCCTGGGCGGCCTGCGCGCGGGCCAGTGGGTCACCACCGGTTCCTGCACCGGCACTGTGCTGGTGGCGCCCGGTGCCCGGGTGATGGCCAAGCTGGGTGGCATTGGCTGCGCCGAACTGCAGTGCGTTTGAGGCGTGCCACAGCGCCTGCCACAGGCGCCTTGTGGTTTGAAGCCAATTTGGCCTCTGGCGCTTGATGGGTAAGCGGTAGCAGCTATTGAAAGCATAGCAATCAACCCGCTGGTGTGCCACCAGCGCAGCCGCTCCGTTTCAGCCGGCCCCTACGCCCCCGTGCGGCGCATGCTGGCAAAGGCCTCGAATTCCCAGCTGCGCATGGCCAGCAGCACGGTGTAGCCCTCGCGCTCCTGCAAAGGCAGCTTCTGGTCGGCCAGATGCTGTTGCGCAAAGTCTTGCGCCACGCGCTGCATGCGTTCCTGAAAAGCCGGGGCCAGCGCTCGGCTGATGGAGCCGTGCACCAGCAGCACGCCTTCACCGGGGCCGTCGAAGCCCCCGGCAAAGTAGTCCAGCAGTGCGTTGTCGCGAAAGTAGTGCATCACTGGCCCGTGCGGGCGCCAGCGGAAGGTCTTGGCCAGCTTGAGCCGGTAGCGGTTCAGCGGCCGCAGCTCGATGATGCCGATGCGGTCCAGCTGCGCCAGGTACTTGATGCCCTCGGCCTCGGTCAGCCGGTAGGTGGCCACCACCTGCTCCAGCGTCCACTGGCTCAGCACACAGATCGCCATCAGCAGCAGCTTCTTGTCGGCCACCACGGCCTTTTCCTGCTCCTGCGTCAGCTCCTTGAGCAGCGGCTGCTCGTCGGCCACGCGGCGGGCCAGGTCGGCAAAGTCCAGCGCCAGCGCGCGGCAGATGGCATCAATGCGCGACAGCGGCATGTCGCCCTTGGCCAACATGCGCTTCACGCTGGACTCGGCCATGCCCAGCGCCTGCGCCAGGTCGGCGTAGGTCATCTGCGCGTTCTTCAGTTCCTTTTTCAGGGCGATCACCAGGTCGGCAGTTGTGCTCATGGGGGGCTCCTTGGTATCGATTATGGATACCCGCAGTGGCCTGGGTAGCCCTGCATGCGACTTTTTCGGTGCAAAAGCCACCGGCGTTTGCACACTGCGCCCCATCTTGTGTTGCCGCCCCAGTAGGGCTCCCCGCCATGAACGCTGTCCACCCCTTGCAAACTTCTTCCCGCCGCTGGCTGCCGCTGCAGTCGGCCGAATGGGCCCTGCTGGTAGCTGCGGCCGCGTTGCTGGCCTTCGCCGTGTGGGGCCCATTTTTGCCCGCCAGCGCGCACCAGCACGACTTTGCCGACCAGCGCGGCTGGCATGGCCTGCCCTGCGCGCTGGACGTGCTGAGCAACCTGCCCTTTGCCGTGGCAGGGGCGTGGGGGCTGGTGTGGTTGCGCCGCCTGGGCGCGTTGCGGCTGTGTCCGGCCACCCGCGCCACGGCGGCGCTGTTCTTTGGCGGCCTGGTGCTCACGGCGGTGGGCTCCGGCTGGTACCACTGGCAGCCCGATGACGCCGGTCTGCTGTGGGACCGCCTGGGCATGGCCGCAGCCTTTGCCGGCTTGCTGGGCCTGGCGGTGGTGGGGCGCATCAGCCCCCGGGCGGGCGTGGCCACCGCGCTGGGCTTGCTGGTGGCCGGGCCTGCTGCCGTGCTGGTATGGGCCCACACGGGCAACCTGCTGCCCTGGGCGGTGGTGCAGTTCGGCGGCCTGCTAGCGGTGCTGGCCCTGGCATGCATGCCCCACCGCCATGGTGCGCTGGTGGTGCAGTGGGGTGCGGTGATCGCCTGGTATGCCGTTGCCAAAGCTTTCGAGCTGGCCGACCATGCAGTGTTCGAGGCCACCGGCCAGTGGGTGTCGGGCCACACACTCAAGCACCTGATGGCCGCCGGGGCTGCCCTGCCGGTGCTGTTTGCCATGGCGCGCCTGCACCACAGTCGTTACATCGCCGTGCCGGTGCCGGGCCGCGCCATGCAGAATGGCGGGCACCGTGGGGCGTGATGCAGCAACCCACCACACAAAAAAGCCAAGAGGAGTGAACCGCATGACCCCCCAGCACGGGCAGCCTGCCGCGCAGCCAGCGCCCCTGGCACCCCCAGCCCACGAAGAGCCCAACCAGTTTGCCCTGCTGCGCCAGCGCCGCTTTGCCCCGTTTTTCTGGACGCAGTTCTCTGGTGCCGCCAACGACAACCTGTTCAAGTTCGCATTCACCGTGATGGTGACCTACCAGCTCAGCGTGTCGTGGCTGCTGCCCGCCATGGCGGGGCTGGTGATTGGCGCGCTGTTCATCCTGCCGTTTTTGCTGTTCTCGGCCACCTCGGGTCAGCTCGCCGACAAGTACGACAAGACGCGGATGATCCGCTTCGTGAAAAACCTGGAGATCGCCATCATGGCGCTGGCGGCCTGGGGCTTTGTGGCCAACCATGTGCCGATGCTGCTGCTGTGCACCTTCCTCATGGGGCTGCATTCCACGCTGTTTGGTCCGGTCAAGTTTGCCTACATGCCCCAGGTGCTGAACGAGCGCGAACTGACAGGCGGCAACGGCATGGTGGAGATGGGCACCTTCGTGGCCATCTTGCTCGGCCAGGTGGCAGGCGGCCTGCTGGTGGCCCTGCCCGGCATTGGCCACACCGCCGTGGCCGTGGGCTGCATCGCCCTGGCGCTGGCCGGGCGGCTGGTGGCGCAGTTCATTCCGTCGGCCCCGGCCACCGACCCCGGTCTCGTCATCAACTGGAACCCCTTCACCGAAACCTGGCGCAACCTCAAGCTGGCGCATGGCAACGTGGTGGTGTTCCGCTCGCTCTTGGGCATCAGCTGGATGTGGTTCTTTGGTGCCGTGTTCCTGTCGCAGTTTCCGGCCCTGGCCAAAGAGGTGCTGCACGGCAACGAGCAAGTGGCCTCGCTGCTGCTGGTGGTGTTCTCGGTGGGCATTGGCGTGGGTTCTCTGCTGTGCGAGGTGCTGTCGCGCCGCCATGTGGAGATCGGCCTCGTGCCGCTGGGCGCCATCGGCATGAGCGTGTTTGCGGTGGACCTGTACTTCGCCACCCGCAGCCTGCCCGCCGCCGAGATGATGGGCGCCGCCGCCTTCGTCGCCCAGCCCCACCACTGGCGCGTGCTGCTGGATCTGGCACTGCTGAGCCTGTTTGCCGGGCTCTACAGCGTGCCCATGTACGCACTCATCCAGATGCGCAGCCAGCCCACGCACCGCGCCCGCATTATTGCGGCCAACAACATCCTGAACGCGCTGTTCATGATCGGCAGCTCCGTCATCGCTGGTGCCTTGCTGGGTGCGGGTTTCACCGTGCCGCAAGTGTTCCTGTTCACCGGCATTGCCAACGCGGTGGTGGCGGCCTACATCTTCCTGCTGGTGCCTGAATACCTGCTGCGCTTTGTGGCCTGGGTGATGTCGCGCGTCATCTACCGCTTCAAGGTGCGGGGTGACGAGCACATTCCGTCCACCGGCGCGGCCATTCTGGCGTGCAACCATGTGAGCTTTGTCGATGCCGTGCTGCTCATGGCCGCCAGCCCCCGGCCCATCTACTTCCTGATGGACCACCGCATCTTCCGCGTGCCGGTGCTGGGCTGGCTGTTCCGCCTGGCCAAGGCCATTCCGGTCGCGCCGCAAAAGGAAGACCCCGCCACGTACGAAGCCGCGTTCGAGCGCGCAGCCCAGGTGCTGCGCGAGGGCGATCTGCTGGCCATCTTCCCCGAAGGCGGCATTACCAATGATGGTGAGCTGCAGCCCTTCAAGGGCGGCATCATGAAGATCATCGAGCGCGCCCAGGCCGACGGCATTCAGGCGCCTGTGGTGCCGATGGCGCTGACCAACCTGTGGGGCTCGTACTTCAGCCGCATCGAGCGCGGCACGGCCATGGTGCGCCCCTTCCGCCGGGGCATGTTCAGCCGCGTGGGCCTGAATGTGGGCGCCCCCGTGGCCGCGAGCGAGGTGCAGCCCGAGCCGCTGCGCGGGCGTGTGGCGCAGTTGCTGCAAGCCTGACCGCCCCAGGCCAACAAAGCCAAGGGCATTGATCAGGTCGCGCTAAATCAGTGAGAGCCCGGTGATGCGCGCCATGGCATCACCGGCCGCAGCGGTGTCATCAGCCGTTGCGAAAAAGAAAGCTGTAGGCGTTGAGCGCCGGCACCCCTCCCAGGTGCGCATACAGCACGCGAGAGCCTTCGGGGAATTCGCCACGGCGAACTCTATCGATCATGCCGTGCATGGACTTGCCTTCGTACACCGGGTCGGTGAGCATGCCCTCTTGCCGTGCGCACAGGCGAATGGCTTCGAGCGTGCCTTCATTGGGCAGGCCGTATTCGGGGCCGCCGTAGCGCGTGTCCAGCACCACGTCTTCGGCGGTGATCTCCTGTCCCAGTTCCACCAGCTTGGCGGTGTTCTGGGCAATGCGCAGAATCTGCGCATGGGTTTTCTCGGGCTTGGCTGATGCGTCAATGCCGATCACCTTGCGCGCGCGACCATCGGCTGCAAAGCCCACCACCATGCCCGCCTGCGTGCTGCCCGTGACCGAGCACACGACGATGTAGTCGAACTGGAAGCCCAGCTCTTTTTCCTGCTGGCGCACTTCCTCGGCAAAGCCCACAAAGCCCAGACCGCCGTATGGGTGCTCAGAACAGCCTGCGGGAATCGGGAAGGGCTTGCCGCCCGCCTTCTTCACATCGTCCATGGCCTGCTCCCAGCTGGGGCGGATGCCAATGTCAAAGCCCGCAGCATCCAGGCGCACATCGGCGCCCATGATGCGGCTCATCTCGATGTTGCCCACGCGGTCGTACACCGCGTCGGAATAGTTCACCCAGTTCTCCTGCACCAGCACGCACTTCATGCCCAGGTGCGCCGCCACGGCAGCCACCTGGCGCGTCTGGTTGGACTGGATGCCGCCGATGGACACCAGCGTGTCGTAGCCGCCTGCGATGGCTTCGGGAATCAGGTACTCCATCTTGCGCGTTTTGTTGCCACCGAATGCAAGGCCGCTGTTGCAGTCTTCGCGCTTGGCGTACAGGTGTACCTTGCCGCCCAGGTGGGCCGACAGGCGCGGTAGCGGTGTGATGGGCGAGGGGCCGAAGGTCAGCGGGTAGCGGGGAAATTTCTGCAGGTTCATGGCGTTTTCCAGTCGGTGAAGGCGGGTGGAAGAAGGGGGGAATGCAAGCGCGCTTGCAGTGCCTTCATCGTAGGAAAATGCGGGAACCAAATGGTTGTGAAAATCAATTCAATTTCGGATGTTTAGTTTCCGAAAATGCAAAATAGTCCACTAAAAGTTTGAAAAATGAACTATGTGTGCAACAAAAGTTTGTAGCAAGAATACACAGCCTGTCGATGTGTCGGCAGAGCTGGACCGCACCGACAAAGCCATCCTGCGGCAGTTGCAGCGCGATGCCTCTCTGTCCAACGTCGCGCTGGCCGAGAAGGTGCATTTGAGCCCGCCCGCCTGCCTGCGGCGCGTGGAGCGGCTCAAGCGGCTGGGGCTGATTGAGGGAGTGGTAGCGCTGCTCAACCCCCAGGCCGTGGGGGCAGGCATGCTGGTGATGATTGGCGTGGTGCTGGACCGTTCCACGCCCGAATCGTTCGCCGCCTTTGAGAAGGCCGCAGCCAAAGTCTCCGGCTGCATGGAGTGCCATGTGGTGACGGGCGAGTTCGACTACTTCATGCTCATCCGCACCCGCGACAGCGAGAGCTTCAACCGCCTGCACGCAGAGCAGTTGCTCTACCTGCCGGGCGTGCGCCAGGTGCGCTCGTTCATGGTGCTGCGCAACGTGCTCTCCACCACCGAGCTGCCGCTGGCGCTGTAGTGCCTGCCGGACTTACCGGGCTGCGCGCAGCCGGCCCATCACGGCAGCCCACAGCGGGCCGCCGAACACGTTCACCACCAGCCCCGCCATCAAGAGCCCTGCGCCGGCAAAATGCACGGGCAGCAACTGCTCGCCGAACGCCACCCAGCCGGTGGTCAGACCCACCACGGGCACCAGCAGGGTGAAGGGTGCCACGCGGTTCACGGGGTAGCGCGACATGAGGTACGTCCACAGCCCAAAACCCAGCAGGGTTGAAATCCACGCAATGTAGGCCACGGCGGCCATGGATTTCAGCGACAGGTGCTGCACCGCAGCCCACACCGTAGCGGGGCCGTCGAGCAGCAGCGACAGCGCCACGAACGGCAGCGGTGCCACCACACTGGACCACACGATGAAGGCAAACTGGTTCATGGGCCCATGCCGTCCCACTGCGCGGGTCACCAGGTTGCCGCAGCCCCACATCGCAGCAGCGGCTACCGTGAGCGCGAAGCCGGCCAGTGGCATCGAGGCACCATGCGCGCTGCCAATCAGCACCAGCCCCACCCCTGCCAGCGCCAAGCCGGCCACTTGGTTGCCTTGCCACTGCTCGCGCAGCAGCACCACGGCCAGCAGCAGCGTGAAGAACGATTGCGATTGCAGCACCAGCGATGCCAGGCCCGAAGGCATGCCGATGTGGATGGCTGTGAACAGCAGCGCAAACTGGGCCACGGCCATCGTCATGCCGTACAGCAGGTACAGGCGCAAGGGAACCTTGGGCGGCTTGACGAACAGCAGCGCTGGAAACGCCGCCAAGAGGTAGCGCAGCGCGCCCAGCAGGAGGGGCGGCATATCGGCCACCCCGACCTTGATGACCGCAAAGTTCAGCCCCCACACCAGGATGACCAGAAGGGCCAGGGACAGATCGCGGGGGGTGAGTTGGGCGTTCATGAGCAGCAGGTGATGTGGACCTGCATTGTGGGCTGCCGCACGGCATGTTGCCAATCCGGTACCCACGCGCAGAAGGCAAGCACCGACAAGGCTCGCGTTTGGCCTGCGCTCAGGCTTCGACTGCGAACGTCAGTCCCGCATTCGCCTGCAGCCGTGCGATCAGCTTGTCGCCCAGCGCAGGCGCCGTGGTCCAGATACCGCCGGGGGTGGTGGCAGCGTCTTGCAGCAGGCACACCGCCGCCTCGGCAATCATCTTGGAGGTGGATCCGTAGCCTGGGTCGCGGTCGCCCTTCACGCCCACGCGCAGGCTGTGGCCTTCGGTGTCGGTGCCGAGGAACAGCACGTCGTAGAAGCCGTTCTCGCGCTCCTCACGCGAGGGGCCTTCGCCGGGCTTGGGGCCTTGGTCGGAGCCGAGCGACTTGTCGCCCGCCACCGCGTTGGCGATGGCTTCACCCTTCTCGCCCGGGCCGGTGACCAGCATTTCGTCGTACACAAAGTCGGTGCCGTAGGCATGCTTGAGCAGCAGGTTGGAGCGGTGCACGTTGCGCGTGTTGATGGCCGCCATCACGAACGGTGCCACCCACACCCCATCGCCAAGGGCTTCGTCCACCATGGGCTTGTGGCCCGAGGGCTGGCGCGGGCCTTCAAACCCGGGCGTGAGCGAGAAGGGGTTTTTCAGCAGATCGAGCACGCCGGGCTGGCTGGCAGCCGCGGCCATGGTGGCCTTGAGGCTGGCGGCAGTGCCGCCTGAGAAGGTGCCCTTCATCTTGCGCACCCGGCCGCGCACGCGGGGGGCAGCATGGCCAAAGCGCTGGGCAAATTCCTTTTGCAGCATGAACACGCCCAGGTCGAACGGGATGGAGTCAAACCCGCACGAGAACACGATGCGCGCGCCGCTGGCTTTGGCGGTGGCTTCGTGCGCGTCGATCATCTGGCGCATCCAGGCGGGCTCGCCGCACAGGTCCACGTAGTCCACACCGCTGGCGGCGCAGGCGGCCACCAGTTCGTTGCCATACAGCTGGTACGGGCCCACGGTGGTCAGCACAAGGCGCGTGGCGTTCATCAGTGCCTGCAGGCTGGCGGGGTTGGTGGTGTCGGTCACTACCAGGGGGGTGTCGGCCGGTGCGCCCAGCTCGTCGCGCACGGCGGCGAGCTTGTCGGCATTGCGCCCGCCCATGGCCCAGCGCAGGCCGCTGCCTGCGGGGTAGCGTTGCAGCAGGTATTCAACGACCAGGCGGCCGGTAAAGCCGGTGGCACCGTGGACGACCAGATCAAAAGGCTTGTTCATGCGGTTCAAACTCCAAAAAGCGCAGTGGCTGCCGGTGTTGTGCCAGGGGTGGCAGCGGGCCCGGCAGGCGGGTGGCGCATTGTCTGGGCGGGCAGGGCGGTTGTCTGTCGCATACGTGCGGGGCGGTGGAGGCCAGTTTTTGCCGCGCTGTCGCTTGAAAAGTATCGAATAACGGTACTTTTTGGCTGATGCGTGAGAACTGTGCTGTTCCGGGGGCGCGATGTGGGGCCACGGGCGGCACGATGCAGTCCGTGTTCAACCAAGGCCCCCTGCGGGCACCAACGCAATGTCTGCTTCTCCCATCGTTGTTCTTCGCGACACCCGTGCATGGCAAATGCAGGTCTGGATTTCCTTCGGCATCGCGGTGTTCCTGTGCGCCGTGGGGCTGGCCTGGCTGCCAGGCGCTGACCTGGAAAAAGTGTTCATGGTGATGGGCTACGTGTTCTGCCTTTCGGCCACGTTCATGCTGTCCAAGTTTGTGCGTGACAACCAGAGCGCCCGGCGTGGCGCGGGCGACACCCCGCTGTGGAAGCTGGTGGTGTGGGGCGGCTTTGCGGTGGCCATGGGGCTCACCGGCTGGGGCCTGGTGGGCATGGAGATCAACGTCACCTACAAGGCCTTTTTGGGTGTGAGCTGGCTGTACCTCATCACTTCGGCCTTCACGCTGGCCAAGATGCTGCGCGACCGCTACGAGGCCGACCTGATGGAAGCCCGCCTACAGGGCCGGCGCGAAGCGGCCCAAGCCGCAGCCCAGAGCGCTGATTGAGCGCCTGAGCCCAGCTTCCCCCCTTTTTGTTCTGATTGCTAAGGAGTCATTCATGCGTATTGCATTGTTGAAAAAAGCCGTAGCAGGCCTGTGTGTGGCCGCCGGTGTGTGGGGTTCGCTGGCCGCAGCGCCAGCCCATGCGCACAGCGAAGCCTCCGCCGCGCTGTCTTTGTTGCCAGTGGCGTCGGTGGTGGGCGTGGCGGGTGCAGGCTCGGCGGTGGCCGGTGCTGCCGTGGCCCTGCCGGTGGCGTTGTCGGCCACGGGTGCTGTTCTTTCGGTGAAAGCGGTGGAAGGCTCGGCCATCGGCACCGTCTATTTGCTGGAGCGCGCGTCAGACGGCGCGCAGGTGAGTGTGGAGGTGGCCGGGCGCGGCGTGGGCGCATCCGTCCATGCCGTGGGCACGGTGGTGACCTGCAGTGTCATCGGCACCGGGGTGATTCTGTCGGTAGCGGGCGAGGCCTTGGCCTTTGTGCCCAATGCCCTGGGTCGTGCCTTGCTGCACAACGAACGCCTGTAAATATGAAGTACAACCCCCTGAGCCGCTTTGCGGCTTCCCCCTTCTCTCTTCGCGCTGCGCGCTACGGGAAGGGTGACGATGCCCTCGCTGCGGGGCGGTGCGGCCGGCCTAGGCCCTTGCTTGGCATCCCTCGCTTGGTTCGCGCACCTTGGATGTGCTGCGGGTTTGCGACGCTGGCGGTCGCCGCAGTGTTGGTATCGGCCCCCGCCCACGCGGGTCGATCGTGCGAGGCGAAAAAGCCCACGCCCCAGGTGGTGGAGCGCGGCATGGCGCTGGCGGCGCAGACCTCGCAAGCGCTGGACGCCGAGCACGCGCGCAGCGGCGCCAAGGTGGTGCTGCTTGGCCGTGCCGGGCAAGACCTGGGCAAGTACGGCCTGCGCTATTCGCACCTGGGCTGGGCTTACAAAACGCCCGAAGGCCCGTGGCGCGTGACGCACAAACTCAACGACTGCGGCACGGCCCTGGGCCATGTGTACCGGCAGGGCCTGGGCGAGTTTTTTCTGGACGACCTGTGGCGTTTTGAAGCCGTGGTGGCCGTGCCCAGCGCCGCCGTGCAGGCGCAGCTGTGGCCCGTGCTGGCAGACAACGTGCGGGCCAAGGCGCTGCACACGCCGCACTACAGCATGGTCAGCTACGTGTGGGGGCAGAAGTACCAGCAGTCCAACCAGTGGGCGATTGAGACGCTGGCTGCGGCGATGGAGCCCGCCACCATCCGCACCCGCGAGCAGGCCCAGGCCTGGCTGCGGTTCAAGGGCTATGAGCCCACCACCCTGCGGCTGGGTCCGCTGACCCGGCTAGGCGGGCGCGTGGGATCTGCCAACATCGCGTTTGACGACCACCCCAGCGACAAGCGCTATTCGGACCGCATCGAGACCGTGACGGTGGATTCGGTGCTGGCCTGGATGCAGCGCACCCAGCTGGCGGCGGCCCCTTCACGGTGCTGCTCAAACAGTAATTGAGTGAAAAAGGGCTTTGGCGCTTATCCATCAAGCGCTATAAGCTATGAAAAAAATAGCAACTATCAACGGGAGAAGCAACCATGAGCAAAGCCTTGCGTTTGTCAGAGAAGTGGTTTCGGCGTGGTCTGTGGCTGGTGGCGGTGGTGTTCGCCAGCTTTTTGATTGGCCTGGGCGGCACCATCGTGGGCGATCTGCCCAAGGTGGAACGCCCGCTGCAGGTCGATGATTTTCTGGACAAGGCCCAGGCCCGCGCGCTGCGCGACACCATCCGAGCCCAGCGCGACGCCGAGCAGGACGCGCAGACTGCGCTGGAGCAGGCACAACTGCAGCACCGCAAGGCCATCAGCGACAACCAGGCCGAGCGCGAAACCTTCAACAACTGGCTGGCCACCCGCCGCGTGACCGAGCGTGCCGACCACGACCCCGAGGTGCTGGAGCGCACGCGCAAGCTCGACCTGCTCAAACAGGCCGAACGCCAGGCCCTGCGCGCCGTGGAGGCCCAGCAGCAGGCCGCGCTGGACGCCCGCCAGACGGCAGCTGCCACTCAAAGGCAGCTGAGCGATTTGGAGGCCGACGGCTACACGCGCCTGCAGCAAGAGCGCCGCAAGCTGGAGCTGCGCGTGTTCCTGTACCGCCTGGCGCTCACCCTGCCACTGCTGGTGGCTGCAGGCTGGCTGTTTGCCAAAAAGCGCCAAAGCACCTACTGGCCGTTTGTGTGGGGCTTCATCTTCTTTGCGCTGTTTGCCTTCTTCGTGGAGTTGGTGCCCTACCTGCCCAGCTACGGCGGCTATGTGCGCTATGTGGTGGGCATTGGCATCACGGTGCTGGTGGGGCGCTATGCCATCCTGGCGCTCAACCGCTACCTGGAGCGCCAGAAACTGGCCGAAGCCATGCCCGACGCCCGGCGCCGCGAAGAACTCAGCTACGACGTGGCCCTGGCCCGCCTGGCCAAGAACGTGTGCCCCGGCTGCGAACGCCCGGTGGACTTGAAGAACGAAACCATCGACTTCTGCCCCCACTGCGGCATCGGTCTGTTTGACCGGTGCGGCCAGTGCACCACCCGCAAGAGCGCCTTCGCCCACTTTTGCCACGCCTGTGGCACCAGCGCCAAGCTGCGCCTGGCCAGCGAGGCCTGACGAGGTGACGGCGTACACCGTGCGAATCACGGATGGTTTGAGGGTCAAAAGCGCTGTAAGCCCAAGGGGGATAAGCGCTGCCAGCTATGAAAAATATAGTGATGGGTTGAATCCTTTGCGCGGTGTGCGGCGGGAGCCTTCGCCATGAACATGGAATTTGCCACGGCGGCGCAGGTGCAGGAAGGCTTCGGCACGGGCTTGACCGCCATGCTGATCGCCGTGTCGGCCATGGCCATCGCAGCCTACGCAGGGGGCCGCCATTTGGCCACGCCGCTGCGCTTGCGCTGGGTGGCTGTGGGGTACGCGCTGGCCCTGTGCCTGGCCGTGGGCACGGTGTATGTCAGCACCTGGGGCCGGTTCGTGCAATTGCAGGTGAATGGGGCAGGGCTGGAGCTGCGCTACGCTGGCTCGTGGCAACTGCCGGTGCGCGTGCCGCGAGACCAGGTGCAGACCGTGCTGGTGGGCTGGGGCAAGCCCGGCCGGCCCTGCTATCTGCGCGTGGTGCTGCGCGATGGCGCCAGCCACCGCAGTGCCGAACTGCCTGCGCCCGCGAGCCAGTGCCGCGTGCTGCAGGCCCAGGTGCTCGGGGCCCTCTGATACGGGTGTGCCTTTAGAGCGGCTAACAAAACTCAGCGAAGCGGTTCTGGCTAGGCGCCGCTTCGCAGGCAGTACGCGTAGTACGACAAGACGCGGCAACGACGCCAGAAGAGTTTTGTTAGCCGCTCTTAGCCGTGTTGCGTCGTCGGTTCGCCTGGTCTGCGGCTGCCCGCCCTGTGATCTGGCTGAATGCAAGGCCGCATGAACGCAGCGCGCAGCCAGCGTGGGCTGTTTGGATCAAAATGGCCTCTAGGGCAGGCAGGGTAAGCGCCGGAAGCTATGTTTAATGTAGCAAGCCAGGGCCCATGTGCTACACCAGATCGCGCAGCGCCTGTTCCAGCGCGGGGTACTTGAAGGCAAAGCCCTGCTGCTGCAGCCGCGCAGGCACCACGTTTTGCCCGTCCACAAACAACTGGGCCATTTCGCCCATGGCCCAGCGCAGCGGCGTGGCGGGCACCGGCAGCCACACGGGGCGGTGCAGCAGCTTGCCAGCGGTGGCCACAAAGGTGGCCTGTGCAATGGTCTCGGGGGCGGTGGCGTTGTAGATGCCGTGCATCTGCGGGTCGCGCAGCGCTGCGTGGATGAGCGCCAGCACATCGTCGCGGTGGATCCAGCTCATCACCTGCTGGCCGCTGCCCATGCGCCCGCCCAGGCCCAGTCGAATTGGCAGCAGCAGGGGCGGCAGTGCGCCGCCGGGGCCCAGCACCACGCCCAGGCGCAGAACCACCTGGCGCACGCCCAGCGCCTGGGCCTTGGCTGCAGCCGCTTCCCAGCGCACGCAGAGTTCGGACATGAAGCCGCCACCTGCGGCACTGGTTTCGGTCAGCACTTCGTGCGGGGGGCGCACGCCATAAAAACCGATGGCCGATGCCTGCACCCACACCGCGGGGCGGTGCGTGGCGCGTTGCAGCCAGGCCAGCAAGGATTCGGTGACGCCCACACGGCTGTCCAGCAGCACTTGCCGCCGCCCCGCCGTCCACGGCGGGCCCACCACGGGGGCGCCTGCCAGGTTCACGATGGCGTCAAAGTGTGCGTCGGAAGGCAGGTCGTTGGCACTGCGCACGGCCTGAACGCGGCCTTGGAACAAGGCCTGGGCGCTGGCGGGCTTGCGGCTGAGCACCGTGACGCTGTGGCCCGCTGCCAGCAGCTGCTGGACCAGCGCCGTGCCGATGAAGCCGGTGCCGCCTGTGACCAGCACATGCATGGCGGGAGGAACGGTCGAAACGGGAGAAGGCGAAACAGTCACAGCGGCGTGCTCCAGTGGGTGAACTCCAGCAGCCGCATTATGGTTTCGGGGGCTGGGCATTGCTGCCCAGGGGGATTGGGGGCCCCGTGTTCCGGGGCCGGGCTTACACGCCCCGGGCCCGGTCGGCCTTGAACTGTGCGCGGAACTGGCTGAAGGTGCCCGCGTCCAGCGCCTCGCGCACTTCGCGCATTAGGTTCAGGTAGTAGTGCAGGTTGTGGATGGTGGTGAGCATGGGGCCCAGCATTTCGCCGCAACGGTCCAGGTGGTGCAGGTAGGCACGCGAGAAACCGCCGCGCCCGCCCTGGTCCCACGCCACGCCGTCCTTGCCCGCGCAGGCGTGGCAGGTGCAGCTGGTATCGAGCGGCTGGTGGTCGGCCTTGTGGCGGGCGTTGCGGATCTTCAGGTCGCCGTAGCGGGTGAAGATGGTGCCGTTGCGTGCGTTGCGGGTGGGCATCACGCAGTCGAACATGTCCACACCTTCGGCCACGCCCTGCACCAGGTCCTCGGGCGTGCCCACGCCCATCAGGTAGCGCGGCTTGTGGGCAGGCAGGCGGTGGGGGGTGTGGGCCATGATGTCCAGCATCTCGTCCTTGGGCTCACCCACGCTCACGCCGCCCACGGCGTAGCCGGGGAAGTCCATCTCGACCAGGCGTTCGAGCGATTCCTGGCGCAGGTTCTTGTACATGCCGCCTTGCACGATGCCGAAGAGGGCATTGGGATTGCCCAGGCGTTCAAATTCGTCCTTGGACCGCTTGGCCCAGCGCAGGCTCATCTCCATGCTCTTGCGCGCCTCGGCCTCGGTGGTGAGGTGGCCCTTGGTTTCGTACGGGGTGCACTCGTCGAGCTGCATCACGATGTCGGAGTTGAGCGTGGTCTGGATCTGCATGCTCACCTCGGGCGACATGAAGAGCTTGTCGCCGTTGACCGGGCTGGCAAAGTGCACGCCTTCTTCGGTGATCTTGCGCATGGCGCCCAGGCTCCACACCTGAAAGCCGCCCGAGTCGGTGAGGATGGGCTTGTCCCACTTCTCAAAGCCGTGCAGCCCGCCAAAGCTCTGCATCACGTCCAGGCCGGGGCGCATCCACAGGTGGAAGGTGTTGCCCAAAATGATCTGCGCGCCCATGTCGTGCAGGCTTTGGGGCATGACGCCCTTGACGGTGCCATAGGTGCCCACGGGCATGAAGATGGGGGTCTGCACCACGCCGTGGTTGAGCGTGAGCTTGCCGCGCCGTGCGTGGCTGGAGGGGTCGGTTTTGAGAAGGTCGAACTGAAGCATGGGCGGGATTGTCCCAGACACCGCCCCGGCCTGTTTTTTGGAGGACCTTTGCGCAAGGTGCAGGTGCAGCCAGCAGGGGTGACTACACTGGTCTGGTCAGTAACCCGCAAGGAGAACAACATGCTCAAGATTCTGGTGGCCGTGGATGGTTCGGAGTTGTCGCTCGACGGTGTGCGGCACACGCTGCAATGGCTGCAGCAGGGGCTGCAGGCCACGGTGGTGCTGGCCCATGTGCAAGAGCCTGCGTCGCTGTACGAGCTGGTGACCAGCCGGGACCCCGACCTGATCGCTGCAGCCAGCGTGGAGGCTGGCGAACACCTGCTGGCGCCCGCCCGGGCCTTGCTGGAGGCGGCTGGTGTGGCCTATGAAACCGACATTGGCCTGGGCGACCCCGCCCACACGCTGGTGGACATGGCCGAGCGCAATGGCGCAGACATGGTGGTCATCGGCGCCAAGGGCCATGGGGCGCTCAGCAGTGCGCTGCTGGGCTCGGTGTCGCAAGAGGTGGCGCGTGCCTGTGCGGTGCCGGTCACCATCGTCAAGCATCTGCAGGATGCGTTGGTGGACGGTGACGTGGAGGGCGATGACTGATTGCAAGTCAGCGCACTGCCAAAGAAAAAAGGCCGCGTTGCGGCCTTTTTGCATGGTGGGGGCGTTTGCCCCTTTCAATCCAGCGATATCTTCTGCTCGCGAATCAGTTGGTGCCAGCGCTGCACTTCGGTGCGGATCAGCTCGGCATATTGCTGGGGCGTGCTGCCCACGGGCTCGATGCCAAAATCAATCAGCTTTTGGCGGATGGCGGGCTGCTGGATGGCCGTGGCCACCTGCTTTTGCAGGGCAGCCACGGTGTCGGCTGGCGTGTTGGCAGGGGCAACAATGCCCACCTGGGCCGAGGCTTCCACGCCCTTGAAGCCCAGTTCAGCGAACGTGGGCACGTCAGGCAACTGGGGCAGGCGGGTGGGGTTGGCCACTGCGAGCGGGCGCACCTTGCCGCCCTTGATGAAGCCCGCGCCCGCAGCCAGGTCCACCATCATGGCAGCTACTTGCCCGCCGGCCAGGTCGGTGAGTGCCGGGGCCGCGCCGCGGTAGGGGATGTGCACCATGTGCAGACCGCCTTGCACCTTGAGCAGTTCCATGGCCAGGTGGTGCGGGCTGCCCGCACCGGCCGAGCCGTAGCTGATCTTGCCGGGGGCGGCCTTGGCCTTGGCCACGAAGTCCTTGGCGTCCTTCACATCCGAGTTCGGGCCTACCACCAGGATCATGGGAAAGCGCCCCATCAGCGTGACGGGGGTCAGGTCTTTTTCGGGGTTGTAAGTGAGTTTGGAGTACAGCGCGGTGTTGAACACCATGGTGCCGTTGTCGGCCGATAAGATCGTGTAGCCGTCTGCCGCCGAGCGGGCCACTTCTGACGCCGCAATGGCGGTGTTGCCGCCGGGCTTGTTGTCCACCGTCACGGGCTGGCTGATCTGCTGCGACAGTTGCTGGCCGATGGTGCGCGCCAAAAAGTCCGAGCCACCGCCCGCAGGGTAGGGCACCACCCAGCGGATGGGCTTGGCAGGGTAGCTCTGGGCGTGGGCGGCCACGGTTCCCCCCAGCAGGGCGATGGCAGTGATCAGGCCGGTGGCGCAGCGGCGGTTCAGCATGTTGGCTCCTTGAATTGATTTATTGTTTGCAATGATATTACGCAATGCGTAATCATTCAGTCGTGATAACCCTGTGATCTGGATCATGGAAAACTCCTCCCCCTTCCCGTTAGACGGCGGCAAGCGCCGCCAACGCGTGCAGTCGGCCGAAACCGGCATGACCATCCTGAAAGCGCTGGCGCGGCTGGGGGGCGCGGCCAGCCTCACCGCCATTGCGGCCGAAGCGGGCGAAAACGCCGCCAAGGTGCACCGCTACCTGTCCAGCCTCACATCCGAGGGGCTGGTGGCGCAGCACCCCGCCACGCAGCACTACCACCTGGGGCCTGAGGCGGTGCGCATTGGCCTGGCAGCCCTGCGCCAGTGCGACCCGGTGCGCATGGGCGAAAGCGCCTTGCTGCGCCTGCGGGAATCGCTGCGGGTGACCTGTTTCATCGCTGTCATGGGCAACATGGGCCCCACAGTGATGCGCATGGAAGAGCCCTCGCTGCCGGTCACCGTCAACATCCGCCCCGGCTCGGTGCTGCCCCTGCTGTGGTCTGCATCGGGGCAGGCGTTCCTGGCCTTTTCAGACGATGAAACCTTGCAGGCCACGGCCCGGGCCGAGTACGAGGCAGCCACGCCCGAGCAACGCTCACTGGTAGGCGGCAGCGACCCGGTGCAGGGGCTGCGCCAGCAGGTGCTTGGCCAGGGCTGCGCCATCGTGCGCGACACGCTGCTGGCAGGCATCAGCGCGGTGGCGGCCCCGGTGTTCGATGCCCGGGGCCATGTGAGCGCGGTGCTCACGGCGCTGGGTGCCAGCAACGGCTTTGACGCCCGCCCTGGCGGAAGCATCTGCCCCCGGGTGGTGGAAGAAGCGGCCGCCATCAGTGCCGCCATGGGGTACGCACCGCCTGCCTGAGCGGTTGAACTCCGCGCTGGTGGATTGGATGGGTGGTTATCGAAGGGAAATTACGCATTGCGTAAATTGATTTCGATTAATACCATTCGCTCCATGACTGCCCAGAACACAGCCACCAACGCCACCCCTTCGGTCACCGCCTCTGCCCCCGCCATGGGGCGCTGCCCCGTGGACCACCGCAGTTTTGCCCAGGCCACCACGCCTGGGGGCTGCCCGGTCAGTGCCAACGCGGCGGCGTTCAACCCCTTCGAGCCTGCCTACATGCAGGCGCCTGCCGAGTACCTGCGCTGGGCGCGCGAGCAAGAGCCTGTGTTTTTCAGCCCGCAGCTGGGCTATTGGGTGGTCACGCGCTACGAAGACGTGAAGGCCGTGTTCCGCGACAACCTGCTGTTCTCGCCCTCCATCGCGCTCGAAAAAATCACCCCGGCCACGCCAGAGGTGATGTCCATCCTGCAGCGCTACGGCTTTGCGATGAACCGCACCATGGTCAACGAGGACGAGCCTGACCACATGGAGCGCCGCCGCCTGCTGATGGACGCCTTCCTGCCCGAGCGCCTCATCACCCTGGAGCCCATGGTGCGCAACCTGGCGCGGCAGTACATGGACCGCTTCGTGAACCAGGGCCGTGCCGACCTGGTGGCGGAGATGTTCTACGAGATTCCGCTGAACATCGCCCTGAAGTTTTTGGGTGTGCCCGACGAGGGGGCCGAGCAGTTGCGGCAGTTTGCCGTGGCACACACGCTCAACACCTGGGGCCGGCCCACGCCGCAGGAGCAATTGGAGATTGCCGAGAACGTGGGGCGCTTCTGGCAGACCGCGCAGCAGATTCTGGACACCATGCGCGCCCAGCCCGATGGCGAGGGCTGGATGTACGAAACCATTCGCCAGCACCTGTTGCACCCCGACGTGGTGCCCGAGTCGTACCTGCGCTCGATGATGATGGCCATCCTGGCGGCGGCGCACGAAACCACCTCCAACGCCACGGCCAATGCGTTCCTCACGCTGCTGTCGCACCGCAAGGCGTGGGAAGACATCTGCGCCAACCCGGCGCTCATTCCCAACGCGGTGGAAGAATGCTTGCGCGTGGCTGGCTCCATCATCGCGTGGAGGCGCCAGGCCACGGCCGATGCCGTGGTGGGCGGCGTGCCCATCCCCAAGGGCAGCAAGCTGCTGCTGGTGCAGGCCTCGGCCAACTTCGACCCGCGCCATTTTGAAAACCCCGACGAGGTCGATGTGTACCGCGAAGCGGCGGTGGAGCACCTGACCTTTGGCTACGGCGCCCACCAGTGCATGGGCAAGAACATTGGCCGGTTGCAGATGCGCGTGTTTCTGGAGGAGTTTGTGCGCCGCCTGCCGCACATGCGCCTGGTGGAGGGGCAGCCGCTGGAATACCTCTCCAACACCTCGTTCCGCGGCCCGGCCCAACTGTGGGTGGAGTGGGACCCGGCCCGTAACCCCGAGCGTTTGCAAGCCTATTCCGCGCCTGAGCATGCGCCCGAGCAGGCGCCGTTCTATATCGGCCCGCCCGCCAAGGATTCGATCACCCGCACCGTAGTGCTCAAAGACAAGCAGCCCGAGGGCGACAGCGCCTTCCGCCTGGTGTTTGCCGACCCGCAGGGTGCCGCGCTGCCCGCATGGTCTGCCGGCGCGCATGTGGATGTGGTGGCCGGGGGCTTTCGCCGCAAATACTCGCTGTGCGGCGAGGCGGATGACCGCCAGCACCTGCAGGTCGTCATCCAGCGCGAGGCCGAGGGGCGTGGGGGCTCGCGCCACTTCTGCGACCAGTTGCAGCCCGGCGACACCGTGCAACTGGCAGGCCCCAAGAACCTGTTCCGGCTGGATGAAACGGCGGACCACTATGTGCTGATTGCCGCAGGCATCGGCATCACCCCCATGCTGGCCATGGCCGACCGGCTGCAGCGCCTGGGCAAGCCGTATGTGCTGCACTACGCAGGCCGCAGCCGCGCCCAGATGGCCCTGCTGCCGCGCGCGTTGCAGGACCATGGCCCGGCCCTCATCCTGCATTTGAAGGACGAGGGCGGGCGCATGCACCTGCCTACCGTGGTGGCGGGCGTGCAGGCCAATCACCGGGTGTACGCCTGCGGCCCCAACCGCTTGATCGACGAGCTGGAAGCCCTGGGCGCCGAGTGGCCCGAACAGGTGCTGCACTACGAGCACTTCAGCGGCGAAGGCTCGGGCCTGCAGCCCGACAAGGAGCACGCTTTTGTCGCCGTGCTGAAAGACTCTGGCCTGGAAGTGACGGTGCCGCCCGATCGCACGTTGCTGCAGGCACTGCAGGCTGCGGGGGTGGATGTGCCCTGCGACTGCGGCGAAGGCCTGTGCGGCACCTGCGAGGTGGCCGTGGTGTCCGGCGAGGTGGACCACCGCGACAAGGTGCTCACCAAGGCCGAGCGCGCCGCCAACACCCGTCTGCTGGCTTGCTGCTCGCGCGCGGCGGGGCAGAAGGTGGTGCTGGCGCTGTGAACGCCTGCACCGGGCACAAAAAAGGGAGCCGTCTGGCTCCCGTTCTTGATGGTGAGTGTGGCCTCGTAGTCAGGCCGCCTTGCGAAACGGTTCTGCAGGCCGCTGCAGCTTGCCATGGGGCAGCGTGGCCAGGCGCGAGAACATGCGGCGCACGTAGCCGCTCACCCACAGGCACTTGTTGAGTTCATCCACGGGCAGCGGGCCGGACACCACCACGATGTCATTGGCTTCCTGCTGGGCACCCGCAGCGCGCAGGCGGCGGCGGGTGTTGTTGGCCCACGACTGGATGCGGGTGGGGCTGCCGTGCTGGTGCACTTTGCCGGTGTGAACATCAAAGGCAATCGCAACGGTGTCGGTTTTGAGCTTGAACCTGCGCTCACCCGTGACGGCGCTGGGCGCTTCACGCATGTCGTACAGGTAGTAGCTGCCTGCCTTGAGTTGGTATTGCATGTCCATGGGCTGTTTCCTCTTTTGTCGGCATTTTCGAGGGCATGTGCACCAGGCAATCGGGGGTAAAACGGCCAAAAAGCCGCGCTTATCGGGCGCGTGGCACGCAGGTTTGCCGGCTGGGGTGCGCGCGCCATTGTGGCGGCGCCCCGGCGGCATTTTGTGAAACTTGAGGGTAAGGTTGTAACAATTTGCGAGGCCTCTGACGCGCCTCAAGTTTCAGCGGGCCCGGTATCCCTGCGCTGAACCGGGCCCGGGCGTGAAAACCTGTTCAGGTGCTCAGAAGTCCACCAGGCTGACGCCCAGGCTGAACACGGTGCGCTTGCGGTTGTAGTCGATCATGCTGTCGCCGTAGCCGCTGAACAGCGCGGTGTGCAGGCGCAGGTTGCTCTTGCCGCCCCACAGGCCGCTGCCCAGCGCCTGCATCCATTCCAGCCGCACAGAGCCGCGGTCGCTGCTGGCCAGCGAGCTGCGGAAGGTGGCGCCCAGGGTGTTGTCCTTGTTCACGTTCCAGCGCACGGCAAGTTCACCCCGGCCCACGTAGTCGCTGATGCCGGGGTTGTCGTCGCTGTCGGTGCTTTCAGACAGGCGCTTCCACAGCCGGCCGGTCACGGTCCAGCGGTTGTCCAGCTCCATGCCGGCCATCAGGTACACCCGGTTCCAGCTGCGCGACAGCGGGTTGCTCTGGCCGTTGGACTGGTGCACCAGGCCCACGCCGCTGTAGCGCCAGCGCCAGCCAAAGGGCAGCTGGGCGGTGGTGGGGTAGACGTACATGATTTCGGGCTCGTGGTCGGTGGACCGGAAGGGGCGCGAGATCTGGGGCGTGAACAGCTGCCAGTACGACTGCTGCGAATAGCCAAACCACACCGAATCCTTGAGCGTGGGATGCCCCTGCGTGAGCAGGCCCTGGGCCAGCTTGGTGCGCACCGACAGCTGGATGCGGTTTTCGGTGGTGCGGTAGGGCGTGCTTTCCGTGGCCGAGTGGCCAGCGGCGGGCGACGTGGGCTGGCGGTTGACCGAGTCTGACGCCACCACCGACACGGTGATGGGTCGGTAGCCCCGGAAGCTGAACGTGCCGCAGTCGCTGCCCGATTCCAGCTCCCAGAAGCGCGAGAGGTCGCTGTACTGCGGGTCGCGGCAACCTTCGGTGCGCGCCACGTCAATGATGCGGGTGGCGGGCAGTGTGGTGTCTACCGGCTTGGCGGGGGTGTTGGCATCTGCCGCTGGCTCGGTGGCGCTGCCGGGCGTTGCACCTGCCACGGCCGAAGCTGCGGGCGCTTGCCAGGCTTGCTGACCGGCCCAGGCGTCAAAGCAGGCCAGGCGGGCTGCGTTGTCGCCCGACAAGGCGGCGCAACGGCGCCAGGCTGCATCCTGGTTGCCGGTTGCGGACGTGGCTGCACCGCCGGGCGCGGCTTGCGCCATGGCCGCTGCGGGGGCCAGCAGCAGTGCCAGGGCAGCGGGCCAGCATATGCTCCGGGGCCGCGCGGGGCGGACGGCGCTCATTGCCAGCTGGCCTGCTTGCGCAGGACGAAGGGCTGGGGTGTGTCGGGAGAGGTGCTTTGAGTCCATGATCCGCGTATTTCCTTGCCGCAACTGCCATCCACCACCCGGCCTGTCCAGGTGGCGCTGATGTTGGTGCCGTTGATCGATTCTTCCAGAGTCAGGTCGCCGTCATCCACATCGCCGCTGACCTGTGCCGTGGTGCTAGCGCGCTGCACGGTGCCGCGCACGCTGTGGGCCAGCTCGGGGTGGGGGCCCAGCTGCAGCGTGGCGGCGGTGGCTTGCAGCTCGGCGCGCCAGTGCCCTTGCAGGTGGAGGTGGCTCATGTCCACTGCGGCAGGGCAGGCTGCGCTGGATTTTGGGTCATTTTGGCTGCTGGCGCTTGTAGGATAAGCGCTGATAGCTATCAAAAACAAAGCGGGCAGCAGGGCTGCGGCAGGGCGGGGGAGATGGGTGTGCGAGCGTGCCATAAGGGTGTGTGCCGTGGTGGGCTGCGCCGTTCAGCGCTGCGGGGTGCTATCGGCCAAGGCTTTCTTGGCGGCAAATTCGGCGCGCAGGGCCTTGAGCTTTTCGCGCGGGTCTTCGCGGGCGGTGGTCTTGTCCAGGCCCATTTCGGCGATGAAGCGGCTGGGCTGCGCGGCCACCATTTCGCGGCCCTTCTTGCGGCGCTTGGTCCAGCTCACGGCCAGTGTGCGCTGGGCGCGGGTGATGCCCACATACATCAGGCGGCGCTCTTCCTGTAGGCGCTGCAGCACGTCGTCGGTCACCTTCTGCTGGCGGCCTTCGTCGTCGTCGAGCTTGAACGGCAGCATGCCCTCGGTCACGCCCACCAGCACCACATGGGGCCACTCCAGCCCCTTGCTGGCGTGCAGGGTCGAGAGCACGACCATGTCCTGCTCCTGCTCGCGCTCGCTGATGGTGGAGAGCAGCGCAATGGTCTGCGACACCTCCAGCAGGCTCTTGGTCTCCTTGGCCACCACGGCGCCTGCGGTGTCGTCAATCTGCCCGCCCGCGCGCTGGGCCATCCAGTCGCAGAACTCCATCACGTTGCTCCAGCGGGCGGCGGCCACCTTCTCGCTGTCTTCGTTGTCGTACAGGTGTTGTTCGTAGCCGATTTCCTTGAGCCATTCGTTCAGGAAGGTGCGAGCTTCTTCTGCCCCGTGCACGCGGCGGGCGCTGTACTCCAGGTAGTTGATGTAGCGGCCAAACTCATGCAGACCATCCATCGCGCGTTTCGGAATGGCGGCGGGCAGCATGCCGTTGAACAGCGCACCGAACATGCTCTGCTTGTGCTGCGTGGCAAACGCGCCCAGCGCTGCCAGTGTGGTGTGGCCGATGCCGCGCTTGGGTGTGGTGATGGCGCGCAAAAACGCCGGGTCGTCGTCGTTGTTGATCCACAGGCGAAACCAGGCGCACAGGTCCTTGATTTCGGCGCGGTCAAAAAAACTGGTGCCGCCTGAGACCTTGTACGGAATGTTGGCCTTGCGCAGTGCCTTCTCAAACGGCTTGGCCTGGTGGTTGGCGCGGTACAAGATGGCGAAGCTCTTCCAGTCCGGCGGCGGGTTGCTGGCCGCGCGCAGGCTCTGGATGCGGGCCACGGCGCGCTCGGCCTCGTGCTCTTCGTTGTCGGCATCGACCACGCGCACGGGTTCGCCTTCGCCCAGTTCGCTGAACAGGGTTTTGGGGAACAGCTTGGGGTTGGGCCCGATCACGTTGTTGGCCGCGCGCAGGATGGCGCTGGTGGAGCGGTAGTTCTGCTCCAGCTTGATGACCTTGAGGTGGGGGTAGTCCACCGGCAGTTTCCTGAGGTTGTCCAGCGTGGCACCGCGCCAGCCGTAGATGGACTGGTCATCGTCGCCCACGGCGGTGAAGTGCCCCTTTTCGCCCACCAGCAGCTTGAGTAGCTCGTACTGCGTGGCGTTGGTGTCCTGGTATTCGTCCACCAGCACATGGCCCAGTGCAGCCTGCCATTTGGCGCGCACTTCGGGGAAGTCGCGCAGCAGGCGCAGCGGCATGCCGATCAGGTCGTCGAAATCCACGCTCTGGTAGGCCGCCAGGCGCTCTTCATACCGGGCCATCAGCGTGGCGATGATGCGCTCGTTGTCGTCCGCCGCCTGGGCCAGCGCCTGCTCAGAGGTCAGGCCCATGTTCTTCCACTTGCTGATCACCCATTGCCACTGGCGTGCGGTGGCCATGTCGGTGGTGCCGCCCGAGGCTTCCTTCAGGATGCCCGTCACGTCATCAGCGTCGAGGATGCTGAACTGGGGCTTGAGGCCCAGCACATGGCCGTCCTCGCGCACCATGCGCACGCCCAGGGCGTGGAAGGTGCAGATCAGCACATCCTTGGCGCGCTTGCCAATCAGGTGCCCGGCGCGCTCGCGCATTTCAGACGCTGCCTTGTTCGTGAAGGTGATGGCCGCAATGCGCTTGGGGTCCATGCCCTTCTCGATCATGTGGGCGATCTTCATCGTGATTACCCGCGTCTTGCCCGAGCCCGCGCCGGCCAGCACCAGGCAGGCGCCATCGGTGTAATGAACAGCCTGAAGCTGGGCAAGATTGAGACCGGCAGACATGGGAATAGACGGAAGAAAAGGCGTGGGGGAGAGGGCGGCACTGCAGCGTGCAGGGGGCGCGAATGATACCCCGCGGGCTGTGACAAGCCCCGCCTGCGGTGCCTTCCGGGGCGAGCGCCGGCTGGGGGCGGCGGGCTGGCCCAGCGGTTGGTGGCGGCGTGTCAACAACTGTCACCAGATGTTCCGGGAAATCCCTCTTGGGTTTATGGTGTTGGCGCAAGACACTGCCTGCCTGCCCCCGGCATTCCAAGACTACAGAGAGCCACACCTTGCACGCATCCCGCTTCCCTGCCCTGATTTCATCTTCCCCAGCTTCTTCGGCTGGTTCCCCTCGCAGCCCCGGCTTGCGGCGCGCGGCGTTGGCCCTGGCTGTGGTGGCGCTGGCCACCCCCTGGCTGGCCCAGGCACAGAGCACCCAGGGGCCTGTGCGCGTGGGTGTGGTCGGGCCATTCACCGGCCCTTCGGCCGACTTTGGCGTTCCCATGCTCAACGGCATTAAGCTGGCGGTGGACGAGATCAACGCCGTGGGCGGCTACATGGGTCGGCCCATGGAACTGGTGGTGAAGGACGATATGGCCGACCCGGCCAGGGGGCGCCAGGTGACGCAGGAGCTGCTGTCCGAAAAAGTCAGCGCCGTGCTGGGCTTTTGCAACACCGGCGTGGCCTTGAAGGCGCTGGACTTGTTCCAGCAAAGCAAAACGCCGCTGATCGTGCCGTGCTCCACCGGCACCGCCGTGACCAGCACCTACCCCGCGCCTGAAAGCTACATCTTCCGTGTGCAGGGCCGCGATGCGCTGCAGGCACCGCTGATGGTGGACGAAATCATCAAGCGCGGCTGGGACAAGGTGGCCATTTTTGCGGACACCACCGGCTATGGCGAAGGCGGCTACAAGGACGTGGTGGACGCCCTGGCGGCCAAGAACCTCAAGCCGGTGCACGTGTCGCGCTTTCCGCTGGGTGTGAAAGACCTGACTGCCGAGCTCACCGCCGCGCGCAATGCCGGTGCCAACGTCATCTACAGCTACACCGTGGGCCCCGAGAACGCCGTCATCGCCAACGGCAAGAAGGCCATGGGCTGGAAGGTGACGCAGGTGGGCCCGTGGACGCTGTCGTTCCCCTTCTTCCTCGAAGGCGCCAAGGATGCCGCCGAGGGCGCGCTGACCGTGCAGACCTTCATTGCCGAGCCCAGCAACGAGCGCCGCGCGTCCTTCCTGTCGGGCTACACCCGCAAATACCAGCGCAAGCCGGCCGTGCCCATGGCGGCGGCCAACGCCTACGACGCCACCTACCTGCTGATGTATTCCTTTCTGGGCATCCGCGACGGCAACCTGACAGGCCCGGCCATCAAGGAATCGCTGGAAGGCAAAATGAAGCCGTACTACGGCGTGGTCACCACCTACGACCGCCCCTTCAGCGCCACCGACAAAGACGCCATCACCCGCAACATGCTCATCGTGGGCATGGTGAAAAACGGCGCCGTCACCTTCGCCTACCCTGAGGATGCCAAGCGCAACCTCATCGTGCAGCGCAAGCAGTAGGAGCGACTCCAAAAACGGCCAGCCACTGCCGCCCGCTCCGCGCATTCTCGGCGGGTGATGGCTGCCGCCTGACTTTGCGCTGACCAACCCGCTGCGCGCTATGCCTGGCCGCGGGGCGCAGCACCCACAATAGCGCCGTGCTTTCCGTCCTCACCATCACTTTTCCGTTCTTCGCGCTCGTGCTGTGCGGCTACCTGGCCGCGCGGCGCGGCGTGCTGCCCCAGCCGGCCATCCCGGGGCTCAATGCCTTCGTGCTGTACTTTGCGCTGCCCTGCATGCTGTACCGCTTTGGCGCCAGCACGCCCATCGGCAAGCTGCTGGACCCGGCGGTGGCGGGCGTCTATCTGCTGTGCGCCCTGGTCATGGTGGCGGGCACGGTAGCGCTCACGCGCAATGCCCGCATCGGCTGGAACGACGCTGCCTTCGGCGCCCTGGTCGCGGCTTTTCCCAACACCGGCTTCATGGGCGTGCCGCTGCTGGTGGCCTTGTTGGGGGCGCAAAGCGCGGGGCCTGCCATCTTCATTGTGCTGATCGATATGGTCTTCACCAGCTCGGTGTGCATTGCGCTGTCGCGGCTCGATGGTGCCGGTGCGCAGGGCGCGGGCGCGGCCGTGCGCAACGCGCTCAAGGGCATTGCCACCAACCCCATGCCGTGGTCGATTGCGCTGGGCGCGGTGGCCTCGGCTTTGCAGCTCCAGCTGCCGGGGCCGGTGGACAAGACCATCGCCATGCTGGCCGACGCCGCATCGCCCGTGGCGCTGTTCACCATCGGCGCCGTGCTGGCCCGCTCGCAGATGAACCAGCACGAACAGGTGCTTGCGCGCGACTACGTGCCCGTGGCCTTGGCCAAACTGTTGGTGCACCCGCTGCTGGTGTGGTGTGTGGGCACAGCCGCCATCGCCCTGGGCGTGCCGCTGGCGCCGTTTGCCCTCACGGTGCTGGTGCTACTGGCTGCGCTGCCCAGTGCCAGCAATGTGTCGCTGCTGGCCGAAAAATTCGGCGCGCACAACGGGCGCATCGCCCGCATCATTTTGGTGTCCACCGCCCTGGCGTTTGTGAGCTTCTCGGCTGCGGTGGCACTCCTGACCTGAGCTCCGGCACTGCGCAGTCGAACCGGGTGTTTTTAAGCACCGGTAGTTGCGCTGTGTGCTTCACTTTTGATAGCTGCCAGCGCTTTATCCATGAGCGGTGGAGTCTTAATTCTTCTAAATCCAGTGGGTCTGCAGAGCGCACCGCACGTGCTGCGTGCGCATCTGCAAAGTGCTTGCGCCATTCTTCGTCAGCGCAAGCTCCGGCAGGCCATTGGGGGCATCAGAACGCCGGAATGATGGCGCCCTTGTACTTGTCCTGAATGAACTTCTTCACTTCCGGTGTGCGCAAGGCTTTCACCAGCCTCAGGATGCTGGGGTCGTTGGCGCGATCTTTGCGGGCTGCGATGAAGTTGGCGTAGTGCGAGCTGCCGGACTCCAGGAACAGCGAGTCTTTGGTGGGGTTGAGCTTGGCTTCGATCGCATAGTTGGTGTTGATGAGGGCCAGGTCCACATCGTCCAGCGCTCGCGGCAGCAAGGCGGCTTCCAGTTCGCGGAACTTGAGATTTTTGGGGTTCTTCACGATGTCTACCGGCGTTGCCGTGATGTTCTTCGGGTCTTTGAGTTCGATCAGCCCCTGCTTTTGCAGCAGCAACAGCGCACGGCCAGTGTTGGCTGGGTCGTTGGGAATGGCGATGGTGGCGCCGTCTTTGAGTTCGCTGGCTGCCTTGATCTTGCGCGAGTAGGCGCCGAAGGGCTCCACATGCACCGTGCCGTCTGCAACGCCCACGATGCTGCTCTTGCGATCCCGGTTGTAGCTGTCGAGGTAGGGCTGGTGCTGGAAGAAGTTGGCATCCAGCTGCTTGTCTTCCACTGCGGCATTGGGCTGGATGTAGTCGCTGAATTCGCGCACCTGCAAATCCACGCCCTGCGCCTTGAGCTGGGGTTTCACAAAGTTCAGGATCTCGGCGTGTGGCACGGCAGACGCTGCGACTTTGAGCACCACATCAGCGGCCTGTGCGCCCAGGGCCAGGGTGGCCAGGGCAATCGCGGAGATTGTTTTCTTCAACATGACGAATGACTTTCTTGGGCAGTAACAAAGGTTCAACACCACCGTGGATGCCTTGTGCACCCCGGCGCCGGTGGTGAAAGGTGGAGTCTAGGTAGCGCAAAAAATCAGTCCAACACTTTGTTCTCATATCGGTATGGGGAACATGTCTATCGGCGTTGCCTTGCCCTGCGAAACCTGCAGGCAGATGGGTTCGTACGGTGGATGCGCAGGGCGCAGAAGAGTTGTTGGCTCCGTGCAGCACAGGCTGGCTCGCGCTTTGGCAGCGCTGAGCGCTGGACGCCATTCGTGGGTTATTCGCCAGCGGCCTGGCAACGTTGTGAAGCCAGTGCAATGATGGCCGCGCCGCCAGCCCGTGTGCTTTACCAGCCGCGCGGCAATGGGGGGAGGTGATGCGGCACACAACTTGCTGCGTCAGTGCAGGCCGCCCGTGGCCGTGGCCTTGTCGCTGTACGGTTGCGGCAATGGCTCAGATTCCGATCTGGCGGTGGACAACAACGCGCAAAGCTGTTCGGTCGTCTCGGGCTCCGGCTCTGCGGTGGTGGTGGGTTCCGGCCTGCCGGGCGACCCTGCTGCGCCCGAAGCCGCTTCGGGCTACCGCCTGGGCTACAAGGCCAAGCAGTCCAGCAACTACATGGTGGTGGCCAACACCCCGCTGGCCACCAAGGCCGGGTGCGATGTGCTCAAGGCCGGTGGTACGGCGGTGGATGCTGCCGTGGCCGTGCAGGCCGTGCTGGGCCTGGTCGAGCCGCAGTCCAGCACCATCGCTGGCAGCGCCTTCATGATGTATTACGACGCCGCCAACAAGAAGGTGGTGGCCTATGACGGCCGCGAAACCGCACCCGCCGCCGCCACCGGCTACTACCTGGCGCGGCAGGACCAAGGCAATGCCTCGTCTCCCGCCCCCGTGCCCAGCGCACGGCGCAGCGGCCGCTCCATTGGTGTGCCGGGCGTGATGCGCATGCTGGACATGGCCCACAAGGAACACGGCAAGCTGGCCTGGGCGCCATTGTTTGACGAAGGCATTCGCCTGGCGTCATCGGGCTACAAGATCCCCGGCCGCATGGGCGATGCCATCCGCACCAACGCCGCCAACCTGCAGCTTGATGCCAACGCTGTGGCCGCCTACTTCAACGCCGACGGCACACCCAAGACCACGGGCACCGTGACCACCAACCTGCCTTACGCCCAGTCGCTGCGCACCCTGGCCACCGGCGGGGCCGACGCCATGTACTCCGGCCCCCTGGCCGAAGCCATCGTGGCCAAGGCCACCCAATCGGTGGGCGACGATGCAGCCAAGACGCCCATCACCCCCAGCCTGATGACGGTGACCGACCTCAAGAACTACCAGGCCAAAAAGCGCGAGCCGGTGTGCACCACCTACCGCAGCAGCTACTACATCTGCACCATGTCGCCACCGTCTTCGGGCGGCATCGCCATCGCGCAATCGCTGGGCATTCTGGAGAACTTCGACCTCTCCCAATACGGCCCCACCAACCCCAGCAACGAGGGCGGCGTGCCCAGCGTGATGGGCGTGCATTTGGTGTCCGAAGCCCAGCGTCTGGCCTATGCCGACCGCGACAAGTACGTGGCCGACACCGACTTCATCCCGCTGCCCGGCAACGGCGTGTCGTCGATGATCGACAAGGCCTACCTCAAGCAACGCGCATCGCTCATCAACCCCAATGGCAATTCCATGGGCACGGCCACTGCGGGTAATTTGGGCAACGTGCCGTTAGGCGTGGACAAGACCGTGGAGAAGGGCACCACCCACTTCTCCATCGTCGATGCCTACGGCAACGTGGTGTCGATGACCTCCACCGTCGAATCCAGCATGGGCTCGTACCACATGGTGGGTGGCTTCCTGCTCACCAACCAGCTCACCGACTTCTCGGCGCAACCCACCGACGCTGCTGGCGTGCCCGTGGCCAACCGCGTGGCCCCTGGCAAGCGCCCCCGCAGCACCATGGCCCCGACCCTGGTCTTCAAGGGCACCGGCCCTGGCGACTTTGTGATGGCCACCGGCTCGCCCGGCGGCGGCACCATCATCCAGTACGTGCTCAAGACTGTGGTGGGCGCGCTGGACTGGGGGCTCGATGCACAGCAGGCCACCTCGCTGGTGAACTTCGGCGCCACCAACAGCCCCACCACCAACGTGGACGGTGCCAACACCTCTCTGGACCTCACTGGCCTGATCGACGGTCTCAAAGCCAAGGGTCACACGGTGAACAACGGCGCGCAGTCCAGCGGTGTGTCCACCATCATGCGCGTCAACCGCAATGGCCAGACCAAACTGGAAGGCGGCGTGGATCCTCGCCGTGAGGGGATTGTGTTGGGCGATGGCGCCCTCTGATGGCAGCACAGGGCCATCGTTGGCGCACTGGCGCTGACTGAAGGCAGCCCTTGTGCTAAACGGCGCACTGTGCGAGCAGTGCGCCGTTTTCCTTTGGCATGTGCCGTGCCAGGCGCGGGCAAACGCTTGCGCAGTTGTGGCGCTGTCGCCGGAGGCTTGTGGTGCTCACTCAGCTGCTGGCACAGTGCGGCGCGCGCCGGTGTGGTTTGCATACGGCTTTGGCTGCATTTGCTATTGAATTTATAGCTGCTTGCGCTTATTAGGTGGGCGCAAGCGCGCTTTTTGAGGGTGTCTTGCGCAAGGCTGGCAGCCCTTGCCAAGAAGCACCCGCATCGCCCCTCAAATCGTCAGCGGGTCCACATCCACCAGCCAGCGTATCAAGCCCTTGTGCTCGCGGTTGTGGCGGGTGGTTTGCAGGATGGGCTGCCACGCGGCCAGAAAGCGTTGCAGCGCCGCGCGGCTGGGGCTTTCCATGAGCATTTGGGCGCGTTCCACATTGGCCACGCGCTGGATGGTGAGCGGCACGGGGGGGAACAGCGTCACGGCCTCCAGTCCCGGCAGTGCAGCCGCGTGGGCGGCGGCGGTGGCAGCCTGCAAAAAGCCCTGTGCGGCCTCCTGCGTGCGGGCATCGGCGCGCACCAAGGCCTGGTAGGCAAACGGGGGCATGGCTGCTTCTTCGCGTTCTTTCAGTTGCTGCGCGGCAAAGGCTTCGTAGTCGTGCCTGCGCAGCGCTTCGTACACCGCGTGCTGGGGGTGAAAGGTTTGCACCCACATTTCGCACGGTGTGCCTTGGGCCGCCATGTAAGCGGCGTCGCGCCCGGCGCGGCCTGCGGCCTGCATCAGCAGGGCGAATAGCCGCTCGGGCGCGCGGAAGTCACTGCTGAACAGCGCCCCATCGGGCTGCACCGCGGCCACGAGGGTGATGCGGCGGAAGTCGTGGCCCTTGGCAATCATTTGCGTGCCCACCAGCACATCCACCTCGCCCGCGTGCACCTGGGCCAGTTGGGCTTCGAGCGCGCCTTTGGCCTTGGTGGTGTCGGCGTCAATGCGCGCCACACGGGCGGCATTGCCATCGGGGCGCTGCACGTTGCGCAGCAGGGCGGCCAGTTGTTCTTCGAGCTGCTCGGTGCCCCGGCCCATGGCGTGGATGTCAGGGCTGCCGCAGGTGGGGCAGTGGTGGGGCACGCGCACGGTGAAGCCGCAGTGGTGGCAGCGCAGGGTGCGGTCCGTCTTGTGGAAGACCTGGTGCGCGCTGCAGTGCGGGCAGTCGCTTTTCCAGCCGCAGTCCACGCAATGCAGCACGGGCGCGTAGCCCCGGCGGTTGAGCAGCACCATGCTCTGCTCGCCCCGCGCCACGCGTTCGGTGATGGCTTGCAGCAACGGCGCGCTGAACACGGCGCGCCGGGGCTGCTGGTTCATGTCCACGCGCCGCACGCGGGCCAGGGCGCCCGCGCCAATGCGGCTGGGCATGTGCAGCCGCAGGTAGCGGCCGCCTTCGGGGTCTTCGGGTGTGGGGGGGCGGCTGGCGTGCCAGCTTTCCAGCGATGGCGTGGCGGAGCCCAGCAGCACCTTGGCACCCTGCTCGCGCCCGCGCCAGATGGCCAGGTCGCGGGCGGAGTAGCGGGCGCCTTCCTGCTGCTTGTAGCTGGGGTCGTGCTCTTCATCGACCACGATGAGCTTCAAGCCCGGCAGGCTGGCAAACACCGCCATGCGCGTGCCCAGCACGATGCGCGCGGTGCCGCTGTGCGCGGCCAGCCAGCTTTTGAGGCGCTGCGGGTTGGTCATGCCGCTGTGCAGCGACACCACCGCGCCTGCACCAAAGCGCGGCGCAAAGCGGCTGACGAAGCGCTCTTCCAACTGGGGCGTGAGGTTGATTTCAGGCACCATCACCAGCGCTTGCGCGGTGGGGTCGGCTTCCAGCATCTCTTGCACGCAGCGCAGGTACACCTCGGTTTTGCCGCTGCCGGTGCTGCCAAACAGCAGAAAGGGGCCTGGGTTTGAGGCAATTTGGGCTCTGGCGCTTTCCTGTTCAGCGGTAAGTGCTATGTTTTCAATAGCGTTGCCAGAATCATCTGCGGCCAGGGCAGGGCGGCGCAGGCGCCGTGCGAGCTGCTCGGGTTTCAGGTCGCGCAGCTGGGGCGGCAAGGCGGCCAGTGCCACCTCGCCCAAGGCCCGCTGGTAATAGCGCGCCGTGAAGGCCACCAGGCGGCGCCAGGGCAAATCCAGCGGCGCCACGCCTTCCAGCACGCCGCCGATGGCGCGCAGGGTGGCGCCGTCGGGCAGCTCGCCGGTGGCGGCATCGCTGTCCCACACCACGCCCAGCACCTCGCGGTTTCCCAAGGGAACGCGCACCAGCGTGCCGGGCGGCAGGGGCCGGTCGCAGGCATAGCTCAGCAAATCACCCACGCCGCTGTGCGACGGTGTGTGCAGGGCTACCGGGGCGATGAAAGGGGAAGAAGCACTCAAGGCTCTGGCGTGAAAGGCAACGGGGGCTGTGATTGTCGCCGCGCCGCCGTGGTGCAATCCCAAAATTCTGTGGATAACTTTGTTGAAAGCCTGTAGCGACCCGCGCCAAACCCGCGCCACTGCTGGCTTTGAACAGATTGCCCAGGAAATAGGCAGAGGAAAAAAATCCTTCTAAATCAAGCAGATGAAGCGATTTTTGGCATTTTTTCTGTGGTAGGCGTACGCCATCTCCGCGTTGCCGGTGCCGCTGCGGCACTGTGCATAAGTGGAACAGCCTGCGGCGTCAAGCCCCCGGCGTGGATGGCCTTCAGATTTGCTGCGAAGGTAAAACTTGCGCCACTGGTTGCAGATGTGGTGCTAAGTTGTTGATTTTTCTGATGCTTTGCCTGTCATTCAGAAAATCTGTGGATAACTTTGTTGATATCGTCGGTATACCCGCTCCAAACCCTTGAAATGCTTGGGCTGGAGTACTTTGCCCACCAAATCGGCACAGGGCAGGTGGCTATATGAATCAACCACTTAGCGCAGCGGCGGTGGCGCTGCAAAAGAATTTCAATCGGCCTGAGGGCCAGATTTGAAATTTTGATGCCTGCACCGCCGCTGTGCACAACCGGCGTGGTTCAGCCGGCCTGGCGCTGCGAACGCGAGTAGCTGTGCACCGCCTCCACCAGGGCTGCAACGTGCTCTGGCGGGGTGAACTGGCTGATGCCGTGGCCCAGGTTGAAGATGTGGGTGGGGCCGGTGGTGGTGCGGTCGGTGTGTGGCTTGCCAAAGCTATCCAGCACCTTGTGCACCTGCTGCACGATTTGCGCTGGCGGAGCGAACAGCACGTTGGGGTCGATGTTGCCTTGCAGCGCTTTGCCGGGGCCACCTGCCGTGCCACCCACAATGGCGCGGGCCTTGCCCAGGTTAGCCGTCCAGTCCAGGCCCAGCACTTCGCAGTCGATGTCCTTCATGTCGTCGAGCCAGATGCCGCCGCCCTTGGTGAAGACGATGCGCGGCACGTCGGTGCCGTCCACACCCGTGCGCTTGAGCTGGGCCAGCACGCGCTTGGTGTACGCCAGGCTGAATTCCTGGAACGCGCCGTCGGCCAGCACGCCGCCCCAGCTGTCGAAAATCATCACGGCTTGCGCGCCCGCGTCGATCTGCGCGTTGAGGTACGCGGCCACGCTGTCGGCATTCACGGCCAGGATGCGGTGCATCAGGTCGGGGCGGGAGTACATCAGGCTCTTGACCAGGCGGTAGTCGTCACTGCCCTTGCCCTCGACCATGTAGCAGGCCAGCGTCCAGGGGCTGCCCGAGAAGCCGATGAGCGGCACGCGGCCGTTGAGCGCCTTGCGGATGCTGGTGACGGCGTCGAACACGTAGCGCAGCTTGTCCATGTCGGGCACGGTCAGCTCGGCCACGGCGGCTTCATCGCGCACCACCTTGGCAAAGCGTGGGCCTTCGCCCTCGGCAAACGACAGGCCCAGGCCCATGGCGTCGGGCACGGTGAGGATGTCGCTGAACAGGATGGCAGCGTCGAGCGGGAAGCGCTCCAGGGGCTGCAAAGTCACCTCGGTGGCGTAATCCACGTTGGTGGCCAAACCCATGAAGCTGCCTGCCTGGGCGCGCGTTGCCTTGTATTCAGGCAGGTAGCGGCCCGCTTGGCGCATGAGCCACAGGGGGGTGTAGTCGGTGGACTGGCGGCGGCAGGCGCGCAGGAAGGTGTCGTTGGTGAGTGGGGCGTAGCTCATGGCCCCGATTGTCGCAGGCTGCGCGCCTGGCACCGCATGGCCGCGTTTGCGCCAGCGCAGAAAATGGAAATGCCGAGGGGCCTGGCCCTACCGCTCAGCGATGTAGTGCGACATGGTTGTGGTCTGCCCCGGCCCCAGGAAGGCGCGTACCTCGGTCTCCAGCGTCTGGTCGGCCACCGTGGCGCGGGCGCGCTGGTGCAGGTAGTCGGCCCATGATTCGACGATGAAGCGCTCAACATACCGCGAGGGTTGCCCCAAATCTTTGTAGACCCGCCAGAAGGTGGCGCCATCGCGCCGACGCGGCGCCTTCAGGCGGCTGATGGATTCGAGAAAAGCGGCATCGGTGCCGGGCTTGATGCGGTAGCCAATTTCCACTGCCACCGGGCCCGCCTCGGGCAAGGGCTCGGCTTCAATGAACAGCTCGTCCCAGGGAGTGGCGGGGGTCACTTCGTGCAGCGCACCCATGCGCAGCGGCATGGGGCGTGCCAGCAGCAGGCCCACGCCCATGGCGACGGCGGCAGCGCACAGGGTGGGCGCCAGCCCGGCCACGTCAGACACCGCGCCCCAGAAGGCCGAGCCCAGCGCAAAAGCCCCCAGGGCTGCCACCATGTGCAGCGCCACCGCACGCGAACGCACCCAGGGCGGGGCGCTGGCTTGTGTGGCGGTATTGAAGGTGGACATCGCAGACATCCACGCCGCGCCGCCCAGCAGCATGGCCAGGTACACCAGGGGAGCGATTTTGGTCAGTGCCGCCACCACCATGGCCCCCGCAAAGACGAGGCCGCTGACCAGCACGATGGTGTCCAGGCTGAAGCGGGCCCGCACCTTGCCCAGCACCAGCCCGGCAGTCACAGCCCCGGTGCCCAGGCAGCCCATGAGCAGACCGAACCCCTGTGCGCCCGTGCCCAGCTGGCGCTGGGCAATCACTGGCAGCAGCGCCCACAGGGCCGAGCCCGCAGCGCCAAAGGCCATCACCCGCACCAGTTGCGCCAGGATCAGGTCGGAATGCCAGGCAAACCGCAAGCCGCTGAGCATGCCGCCCCACAAGCGCTCGGCCGGCAGGCGGGACGGTGGATGGGCCTTGGGGGGCCAGCGGCGAATGGACTCCCACATCACCAGGGTGGACAAGACCGAGATGGCAAACACCCACCCCGCCCCCCAATGCGCAAACACCAGCCCGGCCAGCGTGGGCCCCACGGCGCGGGCCGCGTTGTAGGCAATGCTCACGGCCGTGATGGCCTGCGGCCACTCATCGCGGGGCACCGGGTCGATCACCGAGGAATTCCACGCGGGCGTCAGCATGGCCGTGCAGCATCCGCCCACAAACACCAGCAGCAGCACCGTGGCGGGGCCACCCCAGCCCAGCAGCACCAGCAGCGTCAGCAGGGCAAAAGCGGCGGTTTGGGCGATCAGCGCCCCGGAGATGAGGCGTCGGCGGTCATTGGTGTCGGCCAACACGCCGGCGGGCAGGGCCAGCAAAAACATGGGAAGAAAAACGGCCGTCTGCACCAGCGCTGCCAGGAATGAAGAACCGGTCAGCTCCACCATCAGCCAGGCCGCTGCCATGGCCTGCATGCCATTGCCCACAAAGAACACCCCCCCGCACAGCCAAAGCCCCCGGAAGGCAGGTTGGCGCAGGGGGCTCCACAAGGAGGTAGGAGAAGACATGGCAGCAAAGTGGGGCAGGAAACCGCTGGGGCAGCGGCGGCGGCAGATAGTACGGTGAAGGGCGTGCCCACCGAGCGTGACAGCATATCGCCGTGCGACCAAGCTTGCACGAACCCTGCGTGCTTAGCGTGACGGCACAAGGCTTCACCCCCTGCAGTGGAAAAAGCGATTCAGAGTTTCTGTGGATAACTTTGTTGAAAGCCTGTCGGTACCCCCGCCAAACCCGCATGCCACAAGGCTTTGCACACATTGCCCACCAATTCAGCAAATCAAAAAAACGTTATGAATCAATCATCTGAGGCGGAAATGGTGCTTTTTATGTGCTAGCCAGTGACGCTATTTGTCTGACACTCTGCATACAAAAATGTGTGCATAAGTCAAGGGTCGAGCGACGGAGGGGGTGCTGGATTTGCGCCGTCTTTTTCAAAAAAATATGCACAAAGCGACGCAAGTGGTTGATTCATCAGAGGTTTTGGGGGAAGTTCAGAATTTCTGTGGATAACTTTGTTGATATCACCCCTGCGTACGCTCCAAACCCGCGTGGATACGCGCTTTCATTGGTTTGCCTAGCAAAAAAGCATTTCCAAACATCGTAATTAAATCAATGACTTACAGAGTTTTTGTGAAATGTGCAGGCCCGCGCCACCACTTTTTCAGGAGCGGAGCATCCCCCTTGCTGAATGTGCGTAACCTGAGGGTTGAGGTGGCGTTCGCGCAGCCCCGCGCGGGGCCTTTGAACCAATGGGATGGACGCCCCCACCCTAAACGGCATCGAAAGTGCCACAGTGG